>CAMWWF010000158.1 GCA_947177885.1 uncultured Lachnospiraceae bacterium | reverse complement strand
GGCGCTGAAAAACCTGCTGATAGAAGTGATGTTTAACCGATATTACAGAGGGACGAACACGAAAGAAAAACCAGAGGGAAGCGGTCTCGGACTTGCGATTGCAAAACAGATCATAACACTCCACAATGGAAATATTTCTTTGAAAAGCAAACGAGGGGAAGGAACACGGTTTACTGTTGTTCTTCCTTTGGAGAAGCAATAACTTAAGGTTAAATTAAGATACAATAAAGCACTGCCTAAGATAGATGATTTATGCTGAAAGCCAGGTCATCTATTTTTTGTGCGGGTAATGAGCCAAACAGTCATACTGGCATGAACATTTGGCGAATACCGCAGTCAGTGAGGCGGCAGCCGAACGGTGCCTGTAAAAATGAATGAGGAGGTTTTGTATGGAATTACAGTTACAAGATTTAAGAAAACAGTACGGAGCAAAATGTGCTGTCAACAATGTAAGTGCCAATTTAGTGCCGGGAGTATATGGGCTGCTTGGCGCAAACGGTGCGGGCAAGACAACGCTGATGCGGATGATATGTGGTGTTCTGAAACCGACTTCCGGCAGTATCAGTTTAAACGGAAAAACAATTGAGCAGTTAGGCGAGAGGTATTATATCCATTTGGGATATATGCCGCAGGATTTTGGCTTTTATCCTGATTTCACCGCCCGTGAATTTATGCTGTATATGGCGGCAGTAAAAGGGCTTGATAAAAGACAGGCAAAAAAACGAACAGAGGATTTGCTTCAGATGGTCAACCTGTCCGATGTGGCAGATAAAAAAATCAAGTCCTATTCTGGAGGCATGAAACAGCGTCTTGGAATTGCACAGGCGGAACTGAACAGCCCATCTGTCCTGATATTGGATGAACCTACGGCGGGACTTGACCCAAAAGAAAGAGTGCGTTTCCGCAATCTTATCTCGGATTTTGCAAAAGAAAAAATTGTGATTCTATCTACGCACATTGTTTCGGATGTTTCTTATATTGCAGATACAATTTTAATGATGAAGCAAGGCCGTTTTCTTTTGCAGGAGCCGATGAGTACGGTTACAGACAGTATCAAAGGCAAGGTGTGGGAACTCTTGGTTGATGAAAGGACTGCTGCGGAATATAGCAGGAATTTTTCTGTTGTAAACCTTCACCACGAAAACAATATGGTGCGGCTGCGCATGATAGAGGAAACTGCTCCGGGGGAAGATGCACAGATTGTAGAACCGAGCTTAGAAGATTTATTTTTGTACCATTTTGGTGAAGAGACTGAGAAACAGGAGGAAAGGTAATATGTTGGTGAAATATGAGTTTTTGAAGATACTGCGTAAAAAATCTACTTTGATCGTGATGGCAGCCAGTCTGATTTTGACGGGATTTCTTTTCGGGCTGCCCATTATGCAATTCCAAACTTACAATCAGGATGGTGTTGTAAAGGGGGCGGATGGCATTGCCAGTGAAAAAGGGCAGTATGCGGATTTGTCAGTTCCTTTGTCCGAGGAATATGTTGCTGAAACGATTCGGGAAGTGCAGGAGCTTTTTGAAAACACTGATAATATCGGATATGACGGAAACGAGCAGTTTTTGATTGGCGATGCCTATTGGAATGGAGTTGCACCAAGGGAAAAACTGCTTAACCTGATCGCCAACACATACAGTAAGCCCAATGAAATCCTGAGCTATAATGATCTCCCTGAGTTGGATATAGAAGACGGAGCGTCCTTTTATCAGGCGATGGAAAGGAAGATACAGAATCTGCTCAACAGTCCGGCACGAAAATTATCCAGTGAACAAAAAGAATATTGGAGCAGTATGGCGGACAAGGTGGACACGCCTCTGCAGTATGGATATTACAAAGGATGGGAAGTTATTATAAGCAGCTTTGAACTTTTGATGTTCACATTGCTGGCTGTCTGCATTGTGGTTGCCCCTGTCTTTTCCGGTGAATATCAGGCGGGAACGGATGCGGTAATTTTATCTGCAAAGTATGGAAAAACGAAACTGACAACAGCAAAAATTGCAGCATCACTTTTATTTGGAACGGCTGCATTTATACTCCATGTTGTGGTGGCGTGTGGATTGCCGCTTGCAGCGTTTGGGGCAGATGGCCGGGATCTGCCATTGCAGATTGCAAATACGACAATTCCTTATCCGTTGACCTTTTTACAGGCAGTACTAATCAATATTGGAATTATTTACCTGATACTCCTTGCTGTGATTGGACTGACACTCCTTTTGTCTGCACAAATGAAAAGTCCTTATCTTGTGCTGATTATTCTTGTCCCCGTACTGTTCATTCCTATGTTTCTGACACCAAACGGAACAACAGGGGCGTATAATCTGATTTTGTTCTTGCTGCCTTACCGTTCAACAATGCCGGAATTCAACAAGTATATCTCATACCAATTCGGTGGTCTGGTTCTGGACACGCTCACCATAAGGGCTGTCCTGTATGCTCTTTTAACGGTAATCATGCTGCCGTTAGCAAGATTAGGCTTTAAGAAACATCAGGTTGCTTAAGGAGGCACCCCCGGTTTGCACGCCCCGGCTGACTGTTGAACGAATAACGGAAATCTATGGAACATATCGGACGGGAATCGGATCAGAAGCGCTCCGGACGTTAACGTGCGGCTGTTGTCGCCCGAACCGTCAAAGAAATTCAGGGCTGTTAATTGTTCCGGAAATATGGTAAAATAAGTCCATATTCAAGGCAATCAGGGGCCGAATGGCCATCCATACCATGATCACTTTGTGAGCATGGTATGGTGTTGACGCGGAAAGACCTTGTGTCAATTAAAAGGGGTGTAACAGGAGAAGATGGGGACGGAGAAGCATACAGGAAAGAAAGCATTTTTAGCTGTAGGTGCGGTTGTGCTGACGGTTCTGGCAGCAGTGATATTTTATTGGGAGATATATCGGGTGGAGCCTGTCTTCAGCACGGCAACCTATGAGCTGGGAGAGCGGGTCAGCAATGACACAGGTGACTATATCTCGGGTACCGAATGGTCCCGGGGACTGGCGCAGCTCGATCTGTCCGAGGTGGACCGCAAGCATACGGGTGTTTATGAGGCAGTGCTCTATCACGGCGGGAAAGCTTTTGTCTATACGATTGTCATAGAGGATACCACGCCGCCTGAGATACGGGAAAAGGAAGGTCCGGTGTATCTGCCGGCAGGAGTTGAGAATCTGCCGGAGGATGCGGTGGCGGGGATAGTGGACAAAGACCGTGACGCCAGCGCGTATTTTATTCAGGACGGCATAAAAAAAGAAACCATAACTTTTGAGGAACCGGGAGAGTATACTCTGGAGATCGGGGCGGAGGATTCCTCCGGTAATCAGTCCAGTCTGGTGTTGACGGTATTGGTGGACATCCCTCCCGAGATTTGGGGAGTCAGGGATTTTTATGTTACACCCGGGAGCGAACCGGATTTCCTGAGCACCGTGACGGCGGCTGATAAAGTGGACGGTGATCTGACGGCAAACATCACCATAGACGATTCCGGGATACGTCTGGGCAGGGAGGGCATCTATGAGCTGAGTTACAGTGTGGAGGACGGCTGCGGCCTGGTGACGGAGAAGCAGGCTACGGTCACGGTGGCATCACCCAGGGATATCCAGGAGATGATCGGTGAGAGACAGATCAACCGCTGGGAGGATGTGATCCTGGGAGCGCCTAATCTTTATGACGCGGGCGTTATGGAGGAAGATGATCTGGAGGCGGCGCTGGATTACATGCGCCCCGCGCTGGTGCAGTTGTATCATGAGAAGGATAACGGGTACAGCGCAGGTTCCGGTTATATCATGGAGATCACGGAGGATACGGTCTATATCTGCAGTAACCGTCATGTGGCGGAAAAGTATGACAACTGGGATGTGTTCTTTTATGACGGGACCAGAATAAAGGGAGAGCATCTGGGCAGCAGTGAGGGATATGATGTGGGAGTGGTCACTGTCAGGAGGGAGGATATTCCTACAGAGCTTCAGGAACAGTTAATGACGGTACATATCGATAAGTCATATTGGAACAGACTGGACGATCAGGAACTGGAGCTGGGACTGGAGAGAGTGGACAGAGAGGGCGGTATCATGCATGTGACCACCGGGAATCTGATCAAGGTAAAGCAGCTTTTTGAGTGGTATGACAGAAAGGACCACACGGAAGTGACGGTGGAACTGGAACATGGGGATTCGGGTTCCGCCATATTGGACGGGCATGGAAATCTGATCTCCATGGCTTACGCCTATTCCACCGATCCTACCAGATACTGGTGCGTTCCCCTGGACGGCATTCTGGAGTGCTACGAGGAGATCACGGGGCGGCAGGTGTATGTGTATTAGTACACCAGAATTAATAAATAACGTGATTTCTGGGGTAAAATGCATCCAGTCTTTTTACAGGGTTGCAAAATTCAGAAAATTCAGTTAATATATTATAAAGACATATTGTTTCATACTTATCTGTTTTGTCACCAATGCACAGGAGGGGAATTCTAATGTATCAGCTCATTGACGGAAAAGCAATTTCCCAGGAGATCAAAGATGAATTAAAAGAAAAAGTTGAAGAGCTCAAGGCACAGGGCAAAGAAATCTGTATGGCGGTCATACAGGTGGGAAAAGACCCGGCTTCCGGTGTATATGTCAATAATAAGAAAAAGGCATGCGCATACATAGGAATTCAATCTCTGGCCTACGAGTTGCCGGAGGAGACTACGGAGGAGGAGCTGTTAAAGCTCATTGGAGAGCTGAATGCCAAAGAGGAAGTAAACGGCATTTTGGTGCAGCTGCCGTTGCCCGCGCATATCAATGAGGAGAAGATCCTTCTGGCCATCGACCCGGCCAAGGATGTGGACGGTTTTCATCCCATGAATGTGGGGAATCTGAGCATCGGCAGACCCGGATACGTCTCCTGTACTCCCGCCGGGGTGATTCAGCTTCTGAAGCGTTCCGGTATTGAGATCCAGGGAAAGGAATGTGTGGTGCTGGGCAGGAGCAATATTGTGGGAAAGCCCATGGCCATGCTTTTGCTCCGGGAAAACGGTACAGTCACGATCTGTCATTCCCGTACCCGGAATTTAAAAGAGATCACGAAGCGCGCAGACATCCTTGTGGTGGCAGTAGGAAAACCTAAATTCGTAGATGCCGGGTATGTCAAGGAAGGCGCTGTTGTCATTGATGTGGGGATCCATAGAAATGAGAACAATAAGCTTTGCGGCGATGTGGATTTTGAGGACGTGGCGCCTCATACTTCGGCCATCACGCCGGTTCCGGGCGGGGTGGGTCCCATGACCATCGCCATGCTTATGAATAATTGCGTGGATGGGATAGTGTGAGAAGAATTTCTGATTGCCTTTGGTAATTTTTGCTCATGACAGAGGGGCATTTTTCGAAGAAGTTTTCCGTTTTACATCGGGGAATGCAAGGCGAAAAAATTTGCCTGACAGTACGGCATTACTCATCCGGATCTGGGCTTCGCAGAGCGGAATCATGTGGGTTTATCCGCATGGAGCATGGGGCTCGGGCGGAAATAATTGATGGATCGGGTGAAATAATGGCGGCTAAAATATAATATACAAGGGAGGACTACGAAAAATGAACGCGCAAGAAACAAAAGTACCAAAAGTGACACCGGATGTTCCTGCGCAGGGCGGAACGAAGAAAAAGTCAGGGATCAAGCTGCAGCTGATTCTGCAGACAGTGGCACCTGCATTGATCATCGCCGCAGGTCTGACGCTGTTTGCGAGATCCAGTCTGGTTGACGGTCTGGAGACACAGGCGCTGGAAGGATTGAATATGCTGGCAAATGCCACCATGGCGGGTTATAACAATATGGATGGCGATTATCGTTTCGAGAATGAGACTTTCTATAAGGGAGAGACGAATCTGACAGCGGAGATGGAGGAGCTGGATAATTATGTCAGCAATTCGGAAGCGGCAGTAACGGTGTGTTTCGGACCGACCCGTGTGATGACCACGCTGACAGACGCTTCCACCGGCCAGCGGATCGTGGGAACGAATGTGTCGGATGCGGTGTGGGAAACGGTACAGCGGGGCGAAGTTTATACCACTACCCATATAACCATTAACAATGCGGATTACGCGGCATGCTATGTACCTTTGCAGAACCCGGACGGTACGGTTGTGGGTATTGTATTTGCGGGTAAGCCCAGAGCGGAGATCGACGAGTATATTGATATGAAGGTATCCCATATTCTCGCACTGGCTGTTATCCTGAGTGTATTGTTTGCCGGTATGGGTTATTTCCTGGCGAGCAGGATTGCCAACTGTCTGATCAGGACAAAGGGAGCTCTGGAAAATCTGGCAACAGGTGACCTGAATACAAATGTGGATCCTTCTATTTTGCGGCGCAGGGATGAACTGGGCGCTATGGGTGACGCACTGAACAATCTCATCGCAAAACTGAAAAATATTGTGGGCAATCTGCTGAATTCCGCAAATGAACTGAACGAAGCGGGTGAGTCCATGGATCAGATGGCGAGTCAGTGCAGCGATGCCACCGATGAGATCAGCCGTGCGGTGGATGAGATCTCCAGAGGCGCCGTGTCTCAGGCGGAGGAAATAGAGAATGCTTCCGGCCAGATCGTATCTATGGGGAATCAGATCGAAAGCATTGTGGAGTGTGTGGGCAGACAGTCTACGGTATCCACTACCATGAGTAATGCGGGAACCGCATCCATGAGGACCATGCATGAACTCAGTGATTCCAACGATAAGACCGTTGCCGCGCTGAACAGTATTGCGCAGCAGATACAGCTGACGAATGAATCCGTACAGAAGATTGGTGCGGCTACCGAAC
>CAMWWF010000157.1 GCA_947177885.1 uncultured Lachnospiraceae bacterium | reverse complement strand
GATGATGTAATAGCTAAGAACGTTTGCATTCGTCCGGCATTCTGGCTAAAGGGGATATAACAATTCCAGATTTGTGGAGTAGTTAATGGGGACACTTTTCTGAAAAGGGAAAAAATCAATTGTCCAACTTGTTTTTAAATGCTGAACTGCTACAGGATGAGTCTGGCGACAGTTCTTATTGCTCACTCTGTTACCTATACACATACAAAGGAGTTGGAAGAACTCCTTGAGATCGCAAAAACCGTCAAAAGAAGGGCGTATAGCGGGCTATGTAACCTGAATTTGACCCGAAGATGCCGCGAAGTAAGGCGTGCATATGGCGGGAATGTATTTTCAAACATGCTCCAGGGGAAGATACAGGAACAGTTCAAAAATGCCGTCCCTGCTGTTCCATTCCATACTGCCGTGATATCTGGATACGATTTCTTCCATCCCCTTCAGGCCGAACCCGTGATTTGCCTTGTCTTCCTTGGTAGTGGGGGGAAGACAGGCGGATTTCAGAGGGGAGGGTCTGTTTTGCCGCTCGGGATCAGGCAAAGTATCCGATGCTTCGGAAATGCCGGAAGTGCCGGAAATATCAGGAACATCTGCGCTTTGTGGCATTATGGCGTCATTGGAAACCGGATTGCTGACCTCCAGGCAGAAAAGTCCCTTCCGCGCCCTGCTCTTTACGGTGATCACCCGCCTGGTCTCATCCAGCTTTATGCATGCCTCTATGGCGTTGTCCAGTGCGTTTGCATACAGTGCGCAGACATCGATCCTGTCAAAAGGGAGCTCTGCAGGAATATCCGCGGATATCTCCGCACAGATACCGCATCGGTCCATTGTGGTCTTTTTCACGGACAGCACGGCGTTGACGGTGGCATCGCCGCAGTAGGACAGAGGCTCCATGGCGGCAGGAAGGCGGGACAGGTTTCGGATATAGGCGTCCCGCTGTGCAGCCGGCAGGGAGGTCAGGATCTGTAAATGGTTGGCCAGATCGTGTTTCAGCCGCCTTATTTCAAAGTGCTGCTGTTCCATGGCCTCATAATACTTCCGGTTGGTTTCCGCTAACAGATTCTGCCGCTCAAGCTTTTGCTGTCCGGCCAGCACAGAGATGCACCACAGCAGGCTGACAAAAGACAGCAGGGTGAAGGACAGCAGGACCACATACTTGAGGGCGCCTGTCATGGAGAAAAGGGCATCGGAGCCGTCATCATCAAAAAAGAGAACCAGGCTGAGGACCACGCCAAAGGGTGTTGCCGTGAGCAGGAGAAGCAGTCTCCACAGGCGGTCGGAAAGGGAGTAATCCTTATCCGGTGCAAATTTCCGGATGCCGCCATACAGAAAGAGAGCGAACAGCAGACTGGAAATCCCATTGAAAACCTGGAGATATTGGGTGTATATCGGCGCCGCTGCATACATCAGGAGATCTGCGGAGTATTCCCCGTAATCTGTGTACAGCTCCGCATAGATCAAATGCTTGAAAGTGAAGTGATCCGCAAGGATATAATATACGAAGGAGTGAAGGAAATTATCCCGGATGGCATTAAAGGAAAAAAGGGTGCAGGCATACATCAGGCCCAGAGTGATCCTTTTCCACCTGCTTCCCCTGCAGCACAGAAGAACCGCAGTAAGAAAGCAGGGCAGCACTGCAAGAATGTTAAAGGGATCTCCCACATAAATGATGGTAGTGTCAAGGAGCCAGCAGCTGAAAAACAGCACACACTGTTTCCACCATCTGGAATCTGTTTTGATGAGATAATTGAAAGCGCTCAGGATCAGTTGGCCGTTGACCAGGGATATCACGAGCCAGAAAATGAGGGCAAAATAACTATTCACTGGAAATCTTCTCCCATCATGGATTTGGCGATCCGGCCCATGGCCGTGTCACGGTACTTTCTGCTGCAGGGAAGCTGTGAAGCGCCTAAGGTGACGGTTTCGCTTCCGATATGATCCACGCTGTCGGGATTGATGAGATAGCGCTGGTGGATCCGGATAAACCGGGGAGCCAGCTGTGCTTCCACATCGTCCAGTTTCGCGTAGAAGGGATATTCCCCCTTCCCTGAGACCAGGAAACAGCGGCGTCTGTCGGAGTAGAAATACAGGATGTCACGGAGACGGAAGCGCCGGGTGCCATCCGTATTTTTCAGAAGAAAGACCTGTGACCATTCCGAATCCAGTTTCCTGCGTACCCGGGCAAGGAGCTCCCGCAGCTTCTGTGCGGCGGCGGGCTTTACAATATAATCCCATGCGCCCGTGCGGTAGCCGTCGAAAACATAGTCCGTGTATCCGGTGACGAACACAAGGATGATATTTTCATCGAACTGCCGGATCCGCTCCGCCGTTTCCATACCGTTTAAACCGCTCATTTCCACATCCAGAAAGAGCAGGTCGATTTCCCCCGGATGCTTTTCAAGCCAGGAGACCGCATTGACACCGGAGGAGAATTCATATACGATCTCTTCGGTTTCTTCCACCAATACTTTTTCCAATTGTATGCGGAGGGCGTCTCTTGCCTCCGCCTCGTCATCGCACAGTGCAATTCGCAGCATAATGGTGTTACCTTTCCGAAACGCCGGCTGAACTGCCGGCAGTTTAGCATTTATTGTATTTTACCATGTTATTGTGCGCTTCAGCGCAAATGGAATCAGAAGTTGGCACAATGTCCTTCTGTGCCAACATTTTACCATGATCTCAAACCGATCATGGCATGATGGCCATTCGGCCGCAATGTGTCTTGAATATGGATTTATTTTACCATATTTTCCTTTCCGTCTCCCGCTTTTTTATTCCAAACTTTACAGGAAGTATATCCAAACTTTACAGAATATGCATTCGGGCTGCAAACTTTACATACAGGGTGTCTGAAATGACATCCCGCCGGATGCGGTTTCAGATATGTGCTATGCTTTTGGTGAGGCAGTGAAAAGCACATTAATAATAGAAAGGCAGGTAGTATTATGCTGTATGTAAAGGATCTGCACAAATCATACCAGGTAGGAAAAGCCGGATACCAGGTGCTTAAGGGCATTGATCTTCATGTGGCCCAGGGGGAGTTTGTGGCGGTGATGGGGCCGTCCGGTTCCGGCAAGACCACCCTTTTAAACTGTATATCCTGTTACATTCCCTTTGACAGCGGAAGTATTACCGTGGGCGGCACGAAGCTCGCGGGACAGAGCGAGGAGGCGCTGGCGAAGATCAGGAACACGAAGCTGGGCTTTGTGTTTCAGGACTTTATGCTTCTGGACGGACTTACCATACGGGAGAATATCCTGATCCCGCGGATCATTCAGGGAGAGGTGAAGCGGGACGCGGAGGAGCTGGCGGATAAGCTGACGGAATTGTTCGGTATAAAGCATATCCTGAATAAATACCCGGCGGAAATATCCGGCGGGGAGAAGCAGAGGGCGGCCGTAGCCCGCAGCCTGATCAATGATCCCATGGTTATTCTGGCGGATGAACCCACGGGAAACCTGGACTCCAAGTCCAGCCGCGCCGTCATAGAGACCTTTATCGAAGCAAAGAACAGGATGGATGCCACCATCTTCATGGTGACTCATGACAGCTTCGCGGCATCCTTCTGTGACAGGGTTATTCTGCTCAGGGACGGAACTGTCTATCGGCAATTGGAGAAATCCGGCGGCCGGGGAGAATTCCAGGATGAGCTGCTGGATGTGATCAAAGAAATGAGCGCATGAACGGAGGATAGCGTGAAAAGTACTTTTAAGGCAGCAAAAGACTGAGCCGCCAAAGGCGGCATGGAGGATTAGTATGGATCAGACCTTATCAATGAAAACAATGGAACAGAAACTGCAGAAGGCCGGAAGGAAGCATTCCAGGCTTTACCTGTTCTGCAATTTTATCGCGCTGATGATCATATCGGCTTATTCGGCGCTTATGTGTTCTGGGACGGTGCAGACAGTATTTCCCTCGGGGGGTGACAGCCGGAAACAGATGTATGCCATATTTGTGATGACACTGGTGGGGTGTATTGTATTTACCGTATATGCGTCAGGGCTTTTCTTCCGGCATAAGTCGGCTCAACTGGGGATCCTGATGGCTCTGGGCGCTTCCAGGAAACGGCTGCTTCCCGGACTGTTCCGGGAGGTGCTCTTTCTCAGCGGCGCCTCCGCCGGGGCCGGGATTATTGCAGGATTTCCTTTTGTATGGCTGATATGGAGTTTTTTCCGTCTGGTGCTTGTGGACAGTTCGGAGATGGAACTGGTTCTGGATTACCGGTGCCTGTTCGTCTCCCTGGCCTTTTTCCTGCTGGTGGTAGGCTTTGCCTGCTTTACCGCCTGGCGATATCTGAAAAAGACCAATATCATGGAGGTCATACGGGAGGAGCATATCAACGAACCGGTAAAGGAACTGGGACGCTGGTGCGGCCCTGTGGGGCTGCTGCTGATCTTTGCCGGGGGAGGAATGGGATATTTTGCACCCATGATATGGGAAGCCCTTTTCAGCGCCTACGCTCCCTCCTGGACATCTGTTCTGTATGCGCCCATGTTTGCGGGGTTATACATGATGATGCTTTACACGGTGGTGTACGGCTGGGGAAAGCGTAAGAAGAATCCCTACAAAAAGATCATTTCCAGGGGGATGATGAAGTTTCAGGCAAAGCAGACAGTGAATAACCTGTTGGTGGTTACTCTGCTGATCGCGGGCGGCTGTTTTGCCATGTTCTATCTGCCTGCCTCCGGCACATCGGCGGTGCTTGAATATACCGGTTATTCCCGGGATTATTTCTATCAGTACCGTGCGGATCAGGCGGTGCCCGGTGAGGATGCCGTAAAGGCTCTGGCGGGGGAATACGGTCTGTCCACCACGGATTGGGGCAGCTGCGACTATATCACTCTGGGAATGGGAGGGATCACGAGGATCATGGATGAGGGAAATCATTATCACAGGGAATATCTTCCTGCTCTCCAGGAGGCCAGGTTTCTCTCGGAGGAGGCTTACAGCGTCCTCACCGGGGAGAGTGTGGATGTGGAGCCGGGAACTTATTTCTGTGTGAATAACAGAGCGGAGACCAATATTTATCTAAATGAGAGCGCCAGGGATCTGACCAATATGGTTACCGGAAAGAGGATAGCCACCGAATTTGCCGGGTATCTGCACTATGACTTGCTTTCGGACGAGGTGGGATACTGTGTCATTGACAGGGAGGATTATGAGACCCTGGAGGAGGGACTGACGGATTCCTGGCGGGGCAGGATCGTGCAGTTTAACGTGGAGGGGGAGGATTCCTATCCCTTTGCAAGGGAATTTTACCGCCGTTTCCTGGACTCCTTTGATGAAAGCTGTGAGTATTCTACGGCTTATGACCGTGTGCAAAAGCTGACAGCGGAGGAAAAGGGAGAGACTTATTGGATGGATACGGAGCTCGGAGAGGATTTCAGGATCAGTTATGAGGAGTGGGAGTCCATGGCTTTCCAGATGGGATGGAGGTATCAGCCCAGATTCCGTATCCTGCTGATCAATGATTACCTGTGCAGGATGGGTGTCCTGTACATGATGTTCCTTTTTATCTTCATCGTATGTCTCACCACGTCTCTGGTGGTATGCTATACCCGCTGCCAGACCATCGCCCTGAATAATCGGTATATCTTTGACGACCTGAAGAAACTGGGAGCGTCTCCCGGGTTCCTGGAAGGGGAGGTGCGCAGCCAGTGCGGCAGTGTGTTCCGGGTTCCCGCGCTGGTGGGGATGAGCATTATGTATGTCCTGTTTGCCATGATCCTCTATGCCAATGACGGGCGAATCACTTCCTATGAGGTGATCGCGCTTGCCATATGCCTCGGACTGGTGCTTCTGATCGGTGCGGTGATCGGGACGGTGTACCGCAGGACGGTGAAGGGGATAAAGAGACAGTTGCAGATTGGGTGATGCGGTCTGATTGGAGGCCGGACTGTAAGAACAGAACTGTGGCGGTGCGCTGCGCGCTCTTTTTTCAGAAGAGTTTTCAAATTGTCACAGGCTGTTTCATCGGGGAATACCTGAGGAAAATCCCATGTGCGGAAGGCGGCACATGGGATTTTTGTGATGCGGACGAAACGATGGACAAGATGGCAATTTTGATGATTTTCAGAGTATAATGTGACGGAACGGCTGCTTTTCATGGAAACAGCAGGAACAGCTTGCTGAGCAGATATACAAATTGACTTTCGCGCCGTACAAGCGCATAATAGTGAACATAAAAGTCAACAGAGAAGATGATTTTAATGGGAGCAACTGATGCGATCATCAAGATGGCGAAAGAGATAGTGGTACATTTCTCGCTCTATGTATTCTTCCGTTATCGGGAACATATCCTGTATCAGAAATGCGCTCTCCCGGCTTTTTCTTTTTTCTCCATAATTTGTTTGTATTTGTCAATGCGGCTGGACAATGGTATCACCCGGTATATTCCAGTACCTGTATCTTCAAAACAGTAATAATGCGGTCTGTTTCCCACTTTGTTTCCTTTGAGATACGGATCGGGCATATCTTCAAAGAATTGGTCTTTGATAATATAAAAGCCTGTTTTCTTCATTTGTCTGTCCTCATTACGGAAAAATCCTCCGCCTTGCGGCGAAGGACTACACTTTCGACCCAACCATTTATATACCGCATATTAGTCAGCGGTAAACTTTCAACCCGACCATTTGTATACCACATATCGGTCAGTGGTAAACTTTCTTTGTATCTACATACTAGCAAGCACAAAGAGAAAAGTCAACAGGGCTTTCCAGTAAAATTTTATGTTAATACCACATAACTTATGCAATATCTGTCGCTGTTTCTCTGCTTCACGTTGTTCCCGGCTCACAATCCTGCGTTCGGTTTTCAACTGCTCCAGCTCTGTATTTAAACCATACTTAACATTTCTGTTATTGTCAGTGGTCTATTT
>CAMWWF010000156.1 GCA_947177885.1 uncultured Lachnospiraceae bacterium | reverse complement strand
GTATATACACAGATTGGAGAATATTGTGACGGATGAGATGAAGAATCTGTTTAATAAGAAGGACGCATTTATCTTTCTGACGTTGTTTGACAGATTTGCAAAGCTTGGCATAAAAGATGAAAAGTTTGCGGAATTCCTCAGTAAATTCCATAAAAAGCTCAGATATACCGCAAGAAATGAAAAAGGACTGCAGTTTGATGAGATTGACAGGGAGCTGAGCACTAAGGACAGACAGGTCATCACAGATAAGCTGAATATGCTCGAAAGCCTGATGTGGGATTGCATACAGGCGGGCGGAAAAGGAAAGCGCTCTACGGCGAAAAAGCAGTCTGCGACCGGAGAGCAGTCCTCGGTGGAGAAACGGTCCGAGACCGGAGAGCTTCTCTCAGGGGAGAAGCGGTCCGAGACCGGAGAGCAGTCCTCAGGAGAGAAGCGGTCCGAGACCGGAAAGCAATCCTCGGCGGAGAAGCGGTCCGAGATCGGAAAGCGATCCATGGAAGAGGAGCTGCCTGAGACTGCAGAGTCCATCATCAGGGAATTCGTAGACGGGAGTGTTGACGACAGAGATATGGAATTATATGAACTGTTGGCAAATGACGCTTCGGAGGTGATCGAGGATATTGATTCCGAATTCCTGTCAGACGAAAACAGACCCTCTTTTGTTGCACTGGTGAGCTATGCCGTCAGGAAGGACACGGATGAATTATTGAAGGATTGGCTGACGGCATTTGAGAAACAGGGAAAGCTGCTTCGGGACCAAAAGGAGAATTTTATATATATGAAGGCGGAATTTGACAGATACCTTACGGGATGCTCTGCCGGTTCTGATACTCACGGGCGATGAAATCTGCCGCTATGTCCGGGGGCCATCTCGCGCGTGAGCGGGCAGTATGGAACATGATCTCAAAGCGGAACAGGGTTTACACCGGCTGTGTGTTCTGCTAAAATTGTATACAAATAATTCCTTATTCAAGGCACTGGGCGGCCCAACGGATAAGACAGGTGAGATAAGTCGGAGCGGAGGTACTCGCAAGGAATGTGCTTACAGGCGGACCGGCGCGTCAGACGACAGACAGGAACGGAAAAAAGGAGGAGCACACAGCATGGTACAGGTAACATTAGGAAAGACGGGGATCACAGTGGAGAAAAATTCCTTCGGTGCGCTGCCTATTCAGAGGATCACCCGGGAGGAAGCCGTCAGGCTTCTGAGGAAGGCTTATGAGAACGGGGTCACCCTTTTTGATACGGCAAGATGGTATACCGACAGTGAGGAAAAGCTGGGCGAAGCCTTTGACGGGATGCGGGAGAAGATTTATATTGCCACCAAGACCGGAGCGAAGACTGCGGAGGCATTCTGGGAGGATCTGAACACCTCCCTGAAAAATCTGCGGACAGACTATATTGATATCTATCAGTTCCACAATCCCGCGTTCTGCCCCAAACCGGAGGACGGCACAGGATTGTACGAAGCCATGCTGGAGGCGAAGGAGAAAGGTATGATCCGCCATATCGGTATCACAAATCACCGCCTGAATGTGGCTCATGAGGCGGTGGAGAGCGGACTTTACGAGACGCTGCAGTTTCCCTTTTGTTATCTGGCGACGGAAAAGGATATCGAACTGGTACGGAAATGTAAGGAGGCGGACATGGGCTTTATTGCCATGAAAGCTCTGTCCGGTGGTCTGATCACCAATTCCGCAGCCGCATACGCCTTTCTGGCCCAATATGACAATGTGCTCCCTATCTGGGGTGTACAGCGGGAGAGTGAGCTGGATGAGTTCCTGTCCTATATAGACAATCCCCCTGTGATGACGGAGGAGCTGGCAGCAGTCATCAAACATGACAGGGAGGAGCTGCTGGGTGATTTCTGCCGCGGCTGCGGTTATTGCATGCCCTGTCCGGTGGGGATCGAGATCAATAACTGCGCACGCATGAGTCTGCTGATCCGCAGATCGCCCTCCGCCGCGCAGCTGACCCCGGAGGCACAGGAGAAGATGAAAAAGATCGAGAACTGCCTCCACTGCGGGCAGTGTAAGTCCAAATGTCCCTACGGACTGGACACTCCTGTGCTGCTGGAGAAAAACTACAAGGATTACTGTGAGATCCTGGCGGGCAAGGAATACTGATGCCGTGGCGGCAGAGCGTCGCTGAATAAACCGACAGAAATCACAGAACGTATAAAAAACTTCTCCGGGGACATACTTACCAAATAAAAGTAAATGGAAGAAGGAACAGTTTCCAAATACATCCCTAAGGAGGTTTTTTATGTCTGTTATGTTGGAGATCAAAGCCGTACACGCCAGAGAAATCCTGGATTCCAGAGGAAATCCCACTGTGGAGGCCCAGGTTACGGTCTTAAACCACGATGATGATCAGGTGTACGAAGGTCTGGCCGCCGTGCCATCCGGCGCCAGCACGGGACAGTTTGAGGCGGTGGAGCTGCGCGACGGAGAGACCCGCTACTTCGGTCTGGGAGTGCAGCATGCTGTGAAGAATGTAAATGAGAAGATCGCGTCGGCGATCCTGGGCAGGAACGCCCTGGAACAGATCGCCATTGACAGAACGCTTCTGGAGCTGGACGGTACGGACAATAAGGGCAATCTGGGCGCCAATGCCATGCTTTCCGTGTCCATGGCCTGTGCAAAGGCGGCGGCCAACGCCCTGAACATTCCGCTGTACCGTTATCTGGGCGGCATGGGTCCCAGGCTGCTTCCGGTGCCCATGATGAACATTCTCAACGGAGGCAAACATGCGGCCAACACCGTGGACTTTCAGGAGTTTATGATCATGCCCGTGCAGGCGGAGACTTTTGCCGACGGACTGCGCATCTGCGCGGAAATTTACCATAATCTGAAAAAGCTGCTGCAGGAAAAGGGGCTGTCCACGGGAGTGGGAGACGAAGGCGGCTTTGCGCCGGATCTGCCGGATGCGGAGAGCGTGCTGACCTTTCTGGTGGAGGCCATTGAGGCGTCAGGCTACACGCCGGGACAGGATATCAAGATCGCCATGGATGCCGCCAGCAGCGAGCTGTACAATGAGAAGACGGGAATGTACCATTTCCCCGGAGAGAGCAGCCTGAAAGGGCAAGAGATCGTGCGCAGCACTCAGGATATGATCGACTATTTCGCGGAGCTGGTGGAAAAGTTCCCCATCATCTCCATTGAGGACGGTCTGGACGAGGAGGACTGGGACGGCTGGAAGGCGCTGACAGACAGACTGGGAGACAGCGTGCAATTGGTGGGAGACGACCTTTTTGTGACCAACACCAGGCGTCTGGACGCCGGCATCAAGTTAAAGACCGCCAACGCCATTCTGGTGAAGGTAAATCAGATCGGCACACTGACAGAGGCTTTTGAAGCGGTGGAGATGGCCCATAAGAACGGATATAAAGCCGTTATGTCCCACCGGTCCGGAGAGACCGAGGACACCACCATTGCGGACCTGGCGGTGGCGTGGAACACGGGGCAGATCAAGACCGGCGCTCCCTGCCGGAGCGACAGGGTGGCGAAATACAACCGGCTGCTCCGGATCGAGGAAGAGCTTGGAAGGGCGGCACAGTATATGGAGCCTTTTCGAAAAATATAACTGATTTATACAGAATTTCGGTTCGGGACTGTCACATGAGGAGGATCGGGCGCGGTCCATGCCTGGTGTGACGGTCCTTCTTTTTGAGTTTGATATGCTGTTTTTTCTTGACGGAGCATGCGTGCCGCGAAAAACATGATCACACAGCCGCCGTCTCATGAAGTTCCTGCCCGTGAAACGGAATGTCCCGAAGCAGGACAGATCTCCCACATTTTCTTTGGAAAACCCGGAATACTCCCCAATTTATGTAAAATAATAAATAAATATTGACGTATTGCACTTTAATTTGGTAAAATGATTTACATATGCGGACATTGGTACGCACCGGACGGACATTTTTCCGTTGGTTTTATTGACAATCGGGCGAAAGTATTGTAAGATACAGGGGTCGGACGATGATGAACGGCACCTGCAGCGTACATCATCGTTTTTGTGATTGTTGTTTTACATTTTTTAAAAGAATAGAATGCTAAGGAGTGAGAAGATGTATCGTTACGTGATCAAGCGGGTCCTGCTCGCCATTTTGACAGTGTTTATTGTTTCAGCCATCACCTTTTTCAGCATGAATGCCATTCCCGGTGGCCCTTTCAGCTCTGAGAAGGCGCCAAGCGCGGAGGTGAAGGCGGCATTGGAGGCCAGATACAATCTGGACAAGCCTGTACCGGAGCAATTTGTGATCTATATGGGAAATTTCCTGCACGGTGACATGGGTGTTTCCCTGAAGACAGGAAGAGATATAGCCACTGTCATAGGAGAGTCCTTTCCCATATCGGCGAGACTGGGAGGCGCTGCGGCAGCGATCTCCACGATCATAGGACTGGTGCTGGGCAGTCTGGCCGCACTGAAGCGGAACAGTATTGTTGACCGTATCATTATCTTCTTTACCACATTGGCTACGGCGGCGCCCAGTTTCGTTCTGGGTACCATATTGCTGTATGTGTTCTGTATCAAATTAGGGTGGGCGCCGGTGTGGAGTCCGGATAATCCCCATTATGTGCTTCCGGTCATTGCTTTGTCCATGTATCCCATGGCATACATAACCAGACTGACGAAGACCAGTATGCTGGATGCGCTGGGGCAGGATTATGTGAGAACCGCAAATGCCAAGGGTGTTTCCAGTGTGAAGGTGATATTCAAGCATGCCCTGAGAAATGCGGTCATCCCGGTCATCACTTATGTGGGTCCCATGACGGCCTACATCCTGACGGGAAGCCTTGTTGTGGAGAGTATCTTTACCATTGGCGGTCTGGGGAGCAAGTTTGTAGACAGCATTACCAACAGAGACTATACACTGATCATGGGAACCACGATCTTCCTGGCAACTCTCATGGTGACGGTGAACCTGATCACCGACTTGGTCTATAAGGTGGTCGATCCCAGGATCAAGCTGGATTGACGGATGGCTGTAAAGAGCGTTGCAGTCCGAAGGCGGAATAAATTGCTGCAGGCAGTACAAATTGCCATAAGCAGCCCAAATTGCCGTAAACAGCACGAAATGCCGTAAACGGCAATTGGAATAGAGACAGCCGGAGACAGCGTTTGTCCGGACGGTGTGATGTACCGGGGCGGATGAGTCCTTCCGGGCGGTCGCATATGACTCCGCCGGAAAGGATACTGACCGGCCGGAGCGGACAGGCTGCTGCAGGCGGCAGGCAGAATAGGAGGAACAAAAGTGGAGAAAGCATTAGGGCAAATGCCAAAAAAGAACTTGCTCAGTTCACAGATTGACATATCAAAATTCGAGAAGGCTACAGAGGAAGAAAAGCGGCAGCAGGATGTCATGAGCGAATCCACCACCTTTTTCAAGGATGGTATGAAGCGGCTGATGAAGAATCCTCTGGCTGTGGGCAGTATGATATTTCTGATCCTGGTGATCCTGGTGATCATATTTGCGCCGATGATCGTCCCTTATGATTATGCATCGATCAATACGGTAAACGGTGTCCGTGACAAAGGGGCAAAGAATATGAAGCCTTTTGAATATTCCGAGATGGAGCTGGAATATATGGCTCAGGGAGGTACGGTATTTCCCCACATCATGGGTACGGACGAACAGTGCCGTGATTACTTCATGCGTGTGGTGTACGGTACCAGAGTATCTCTGTCGGTGGGACTGGTGGCCAGTGTGATGGTCTTGATCATCGGTCTGCTGTACGGCAGTATATCAGGGTATTTCGGAGGAAAAGTGGATCTGGTGATGATGCGTATTGTAGATATCATTTATTCCCTGCCAGATCTGCTGATGGTTATTCTGTTATCCGTTGTTCTCCAGGCCACACTGGGGACGGCGCTGGAGGGGACAATATTTGCGAGACTGGGATCCAATCTCATTGCCCTGTTTGTGGTGTATGCGCTTTTATACTGGGTAGGTATGGCACGTCTGGTGAGAGGGCAGATCCTGACCATCAAGAATAACGATTATGTGCTGGCGGCCAAGGCTACCGGCGCGAAGAGCGGCAGGATCATCAAGAAGCACATTATCCCCAACTGTATCAGTGTCATCTTCATCTCCACTGCGCTTCAGGTGCCCTCCGCTATCTTTACCGAGAGCTATCTGAGCTTCCTGGGTCTGGGTGTGGCCAATCCCATGCCTTCTCTGGGAAGTCTTGCAAACTACGCGAGAGGCGGACTCAACAGCTATCCATATAAGCTGCTGTTTCCCGCGGTTGTGATCATTCTCATTGTGCTTTCCTTTAACCTGCTGGGTGACGGACTGCGCGATGCTTTTGACCCCAAGCTGAAAAAGTAGGCGGGGCTGTTACAATAAGTGTGCCGCTTTCGTGTGAGCGGAAGAATGAGAGGAAACATGAGCGAAGAATACATTTTACAGGTAAAAGATTTACATACATCGTTTTTCACGGATTCCGGAGAAGTGAGAGCCGTGAACGGTGTGAACTTTAATCTGGCTCCGGGCAAGATTCTGGGTATCGTGGGAGAGTCCGGTTCGGGAAAGTCCGTTACCGCATATTCCATTATGCAGATCCTTGCCGATACCGGAAAGATCATGTCCGGTGAGGTGCTTTACAAAGGGCAGGATATCACGAAATTTGACAAGAAGCAGATGCACGGCTTCCGGGGCAAATGCTGCAGTATCATTTTTCAGGATCCCATGACGAGCCTGAATCCCGTGTATACCATCGGCAACCAGCTGATGGAGGCGATCCTGCTTCACACGGATAAGGATAAGAAGCAGGCGAAGGACCGGGCTGTGGAGATGCTGGAATTGGTGGGCGTCAATGAACCCCAGAAGCGTATCAGACAATATCCCCATGAGCTGTCCGGAGGTATGCGGCAGAG
>CAMWWF010000155.1 GCA_947177885.1 uncultured Lachnospiraceae bacterium | reverse complement strand
CCACACTGGATGAAATAGCGAATACCTATGATGAAACCGTGGATTCGATAGATCAAAGTGAATCGGATTCCAAATCTTTGATTGCGCAGCTGGCGGCCATGTCGGAGAGTGCGGGTCTGTCGGGCGGTCAGCTGGAGATTATGCAGAATATAGTTGACCGGCTGAATGGTTCTTATGAGGGACTGAACCTGACGCTTGATGCAACCAATGGGAAACTGAATATGTCCGTGGAGGATTTGTGGGCTGTGGTTTCGGAATCGGCAGAGAAGGAGCGGGCGCAGGCCAATATGGATAACCTGATGAACAATCTTGCACGGTATCAGGAAGCACAGCAGTTGTATGATGAAACAATGAAAGAGCAGGTGGCAGCAAAGGCAGAATATGAGCGCGCTCTGGAGGAGGACTGGGCTGAGGAACATCCGTTTTTAGCATGGACTGGCTGGGCCGATGGCGCTGAAATGAACTGGAGCGGATCGGTAAAAGATGCTTATCATGAATGGGACCAGGCAAAAGTGGCGACAGCTGCAGCAAAGGAAGGTTTCGATTCCGTAACAGAAGCTATTGAGAACTGCTATGCGCAGATGGGATATTCCGAGGATAAAATAGAGGAAATGATGGCAGAGCTTGCCCTGGCCAGTGCTTCTGCCACTGAGATGGCCGAAAAGCTTGAACAGGAGAAGGAGGCTGTCGAAAACATATCAGACGGATACGCAGAGGCGCAGAACGCTTTGAGCCAGTATTCCGAGGCGTTACAATCCCTTTGCGAAGAATATGATGCTGCCTATGAGGCGGCGCTGCAGAGCATCCAGGGACAGTATAGCCTATGGGATGAGGTGGAGGATGTAGCTGCTATGTCCTCTCAGAGCATTCAGGACGCCCTTCAATCACAGATTAATTACTGGAATTCCTACAATGAGAATATGGCCAGTCTTACAGAGAGGGCGAGCGATATTGAAGGACTGAGCGATATGCTGGCAAGTCTGGCAGATGGAAGTGAGGAATCCGCTGCAATGTTGGCTGGAATGGAGAGTATGAATGATGCGGACCTGTCCGCTGTGGTTCAGCAGTATAACAATCTGCAGACGGCTCAGAGCGAAACGGCTGCAAGTGTGGCGGATCTTGAAACGGAATTTTCTGAAACGCTGGAAAAAATGCAGACAGAGATGGAGGGTATGGTCGACGGAATGGATCTGTCTGTTGAAGCAGCGGCAAACGCAAAAGCAATGATGGATGCATATGTGGTTGAGATCCAGGATGGGGTGGCGAGGGCACAGACGGCCATTGATTCGCTGAATTTTGCCAATAATACTTTGAGCAACGGCGGATACCATGAATATGCCACAGGAACGCTTGATGCGGAACCGGGCCTTGCTCTTGTGGGCGAGGAAGGACCTGAGCTTGTTAACTTTGTAGGCGGAGAGGTGGTTTATACAGCTACCGAGACATCAAACATCCTGGCACGAGGCAATGATAATAAAGACTTTTACGTTTCCCCTCCAGAGGAAACAGAGGGCAATGGAGATTCTGGTGAAAAAACAGTAGTTCTCCGGATTGAAGGTACCGGAGAAATGAAGGTAAGCGGTGGCGGTGCCAGCAAAGAGGATATTGTGAATGTGCTTGTAGAAAACATGAGGGGTGTCCTGATGGACATCCTCAGGCAGGAGATTATGGAGGAAGGGGAGATGTCATATGAATTCTGATGAAAAGGAGCGTGAGCATTATGCAGAGGGGATCTGATGCGGTGAAAGGAACTATGGAGGTGCTGGTTTCTAAAGAAAGGCATTTACTGGAGAGGAATCCGGAACAAAAGCCCTGTGAGTGCAAAATTCTGGCAAGCATGACGGCGCAACGGATAGCAATCACGATTCCTGATAAGAATATCGTGGTTGAAATGAGGATAAGGGATATCCTCGGAGCTATAACTGCTGCCACTGACCGCTATAACCAGTTACGGGCACAGGAGAATTTTAGAAATGCCATGAATCAGGCAAAGAATGGAGGGAATGAAAAGTAATCAAGAAAAGCAGGTTAAAGGAGTTAGAGCAGAACATTGCCAGCAAGCGGAAGGAACTGGAGGAGGCAAAGAGGGCGGCTGTAGCTGGCAATTCCACAGAAATGATTATTCTGGATAAGAGGTTTGCAGAACTGCAAAAGACTTTGACAACATTGGAGCGGACAAAGTAGGCCGTTACATAATATATGTCGCCGGCACCAACAGATGGACAGCAGATGGTATCCCGTCTGAACAAGTATCTTGATGCAAAGAGGGAGAAAGTGCAGAAGGTTTAGGACAGCCTTTTACAGACGCAGCGGGAGATCAAGGAGACGGAGGACTTTCTTGCACGGGCAACGGAAACTGGGAATGTCGATGGTACGGTTACTATTTCAAAAAAGCTGGATGAACTGAAAGAGCGCCTGAAATACGTCCAGCAGATGAAGGAAAGGACGGAGGCGCTGCGGATATTCCCGGACGGGGCCATTGGGGAAGAGTGGGAAAAGGTATGCGAAGTAAAGCGTGGGGACTGGAATGCTCTGCTGCAAAGGATCCGGATGCTGGCCGATGAACACCGGAATGCCTGCAATGAGCTTGTGGCCATGAATGACACAATGCGTAATGCGAGAAGGCAGATGGCGCAGATAGGATAGGAGAATGATGCGCTTACATTTTTTTATCCTATTCTTACGGTGGGGCTGGATCCTGAACCGCTGACGATTTCGAGGGCAGACGGCCTGAAACCCGGTAATATTATGCATGCGGGGTTTGGGGAAAATCCATTATAGAAATTGGTGAGGGATGGGGCGATACTGCCCCATCCTTGCCGTTTAACGGTGGAGACATAAAAATTATTCCCGCGCAGGAAAAGCCCAACAGAGGGGAAAAGAGAGGGCATGAGGCAGGAGATAAAAAGCCTGCTGCCCTGCAGGAAAGGAGGAGAGGCGGCAAATGGAGAATCTGAGTATAATTGAAAATGAGTTGGTGCCAGTATATACCACCAGCACGGGAGAGAAAGTAGTCTATGGGACGGATCTGGCGAGAGCGAGGCGGTGGAGGGTGAGGATTTTGAAGCTGTACAAACTTGTGCGCCTTCCGGGCAGGGCCTAAAAGAACGTATCATATATTTGGATACTGTTAAGGGAGCGGCTATGTTGGAGACAGGGCCGGACATCATAACCGCCCTGGAGGAAAGGAGCACTTATAGGATATGGATGAAATTATTTCAGTCAATACAGATATGGGAACCGTGTCAGCGAGGGAGCTGCATGAACGGCTGAGGATTGGCACCAGATTCAATGACTGGTTTGCACGTATGTGTGAATATGGTTTTGTGGAGGAGACAGACTTTTACTCAAAAATGAGTAAAACAGATAGCGGTGGGGGGAGGCCTCCGATGGACTATGACGTTTCTTTGGACATGGCCAAGCAGATATGCATGATACAGAGGACTCCAGAGGGAAAGCGGTGCCGACAATATCTTATCGACTTGGAAAAGGCCTGGAACGCGCCAGAGCAGGTGATGGCGAGGGCCCTTAAGATAGCGGATAGGCAGATTGAGGGACTTAAGAAGAAAAACGCCCTGCTGGCTGAAAGCCTGGATATCATGAAGCCCAAGGCGGTCTTTGCGGATGCTGTGTCCGCATCCAGAAGCACGATCCTAATAGGAGAGCTTGCAAAGCTCCTCCGGCAGAATGGGATCAATACCGGGGAGAAGCGGCTGTTTGAATGGATGAGGCAGCAGGGTTTCCTGATCAGCAGGAGGGGGACAGATTATAATATGCCGACACAGAGGAGCATGGAGATGGGACTGTTCGGGGTAAAGGAGCGGACAGTCAATAATCCGGACGGCAGTGTAAGGATAACCAAAACCACGGTCGTGACTGGCAAGGGGCAGCAGTATTTCATAAACAGGTTTTTGCAGAAGCAGGGGGCGGAGTGATGTTGCCTCTGCTTTTGCTTTCTGGAATCCGTTACAATGTAACATGGCGGTAACATATGAGTAACGCAGTGGCAACATGGGAATAACATTGTTACCACTACTATGCCTTATCTGCTGGCATTTGCTGCCAATTGACAGCGGATTGCGGACAGTTGCGTACAAATGTACGGGAAATGTTATCCGATTGGAAGTCTGTTGGAAACAGATTGGAGGATTTCCAATATGTTATGGGACATTTGTCCCAAAAACGCGGGACATTTGTCCGGACATTTTTGGGACATTTGCGGACAAACGTGGGACAAGAATGGGACAGGGTTGGGACATGGATTCCACCTAACACGGATTTCACCCCTGAAATGGGCAAAAATGGGACATTTGTCCTTAAAATGCGGGACATTTGTCCGGACATTCGTCCCTAGAGATAGAGTATAGAGTAAGAGATAGAGAAAGAGATATTATTATTGCTCGGAGCTCTAACCTGCTATACAGTTTAGCCTCCAAGCCGGCATCAGAATTCCCCATGACGGGATTGCCTGATTATGGATATCCAGCACCAGGGGAACCCATTGCCATAAGGGGAGCTAGAGCATCTGATGATGGGTAAGTATGTGATCTGAATTTTGGGGATATAGGTGCTTGGGATAATGAAATGGCATAACGAAACAAATGTTCTGCATCGCCAAAGATATGGAGCGTTACGGAACGTTCCCTATTTTTGGGGAAACAAAAAACGAATATGGAGCGCCGGCGCCTGCTGGGAAAGCGTACGCTCGCTTTTGAAAAACAAAAACAAAACAAATGGAACGTTGCAATCCTCCACGGTTCAAAACAAATAGGCGGACGAAAGGGAGCGGAAACCCTGCAATACCGTATTTTGAGGGCTTTACAACTGCTGCCATCTGCCAGGACCAAAGCGAGCGTTCGCTTTCCCACGGAACGAAAAACGAATGGAGCGTTATTGCAACGTTGCAAAAGTCGGAGGGTGGTCCGTGGCACACGCAGGGGTTCCATATTGCTGCTTTTGGGGCAGAGACGATTATTTTTATGCCAGGCATGGAAACAGGGCAGTATGGGGCGATTAGAGGGCATGGAGGCGGCATATGTAGATTGCTATTTTCTTTTGGGGCTTTTTGCTGTATGATGGAATAAAAAGCGGAGGGGAGTGATTTTCCATGAAAAGGGAGACTACACCGGTGGAAATTACAGACAAGATTATGGAGTTGTGTAGCAGTGTGGTTCCAGGTGCAGCGCCGGTTTTTATTCCTGTTGAGGCAGCAGGGTGGGGCTTGATGAATGAATGTTTCCCAAACGTCCAGAAAATGGTCCGGGAGAATGGAGGGCTGCAGGTCAATGGGTGGGCAATATGGCAGTGGGCGAATATCCTTGTAGAGGCTGAGGCTCATTCTGTGTGGCAGAGCCCGGAAGGGGAACTGATAGATATTACACCTCATGACAATGGGGAAAGGGAAATCCTATTTCTGCATGATGCCGACATGGTGTATTCCGGGCAGAGCATAGGGAATGTAAGGCTTGCCATCACTGGATCACCGCTGGTCGCTGAATTGGTCGATCTCGGGAATAAGATAGATGCGGTCATGTGCAGTTATGCGCCGGGAACGGAAATTCCGCTTTCGGAGCTACGGCGCCGACTGCTGCCCCTAAAGGAGCGGAGGGAGGCAATCGTGAGGATGCTGAACCAGAAAGTCGGTCGGAATGACCTTTGCCCCTGCCAGTCGGGATTAAAGTACAAGAAATGCTGTGGTCGGAGCTGGTAGGCAGCAGGTGGACAGATCGGAACCTGTAGCTTTCAGATCACCGCCAGTTTGCCACGGAAAGCAGACGGATGATAATTTTACCTTTGAGAGGATAAACGGGGAATCTGAGCCAAATTAGAGGGGATTGAAGAAAGTTTGCTGGACATGGGACGGTGGGCTTTTGTTTTGAGATGAAAATAAGTTGCTTATGGGTATGTCTGGTATTATAATAGTGGTAGATAAAATTTGATAAAGGGGGACAGGAAAATGGACATGTTTAATATCATTTGCGGGGTATGCTCCATAGCGGGGCTGTTGGTATCTATCTTTACGGCGGGCAAGGTGGTCAAGATTTCGCAGATTGTCAACAGCGGCAATGTGGATGACCGTTCTAAAACTGTGAATAAAGTTTCAAAGAGTGAGATTCATGGCTCATATGTGGGGAGGGACAGCATAAATGGGACCGGAAATAGTAAATAGGCTCAAAGATAGCGAGATTCATGGTGACTTTATCGGGCGTGATAACATTAATGTGAATATTATACTGTTTCAGGAGTCTGAGAGAAAATTTGTTGTCACTCGTAATGCCAAAATAAAGCCGGTGGCTTACTTTACCGGACGTGAAACAGAACTGCAGGAGTTACGCCAGAGGATAGAAGCTGGGAGAAAGTCGGTTCTGGTAAGCGGTATGGGTGGGATTGGGAAGACGCATATCTGCAGAAAGTTGTTCGAGGAATATCTCAATAAACATGCAGAGGATGAAAACAGACCGTTTCGGCATCTTGGTTATATTGAGTATAATGGGGATATGGGCAGTAGCCTGCAGAACTGTTTAAAGTTTAAGCAGCAGGAGAACCCAGAGCAGAACCAGGAAGCGGCGTGGAGAGAACTTGAATATTTGGCATCAGACGGAAAACTGCTTCTCTTTGTTGATAATGTAGACAAGCCCATAAGTGCTGATCTGGGCCTGCAAAGATTAAAGGGTATACCAGGAGCTGTAGTATTGACCTCCCGGCAGACATCATTCAGTGATGAATTTGAACCGTACCAGATCGGGTTCCTTGGCATAGAGCTGTGCAAAGAGATTTATGAGAAGATTCGGTTTGGGAAGAGTGGAAAGAAAATTAGCCCAGATGAAGCTCAGGATCTGGAATATGTCATAGAGAATTTAGCCGGAAGGCACACGATTACTGTTG
>CAMWWF010000154.1 GCA_947177885.1 uncultured Lachnospiraceae bacterium | reverse complement strand
ATTAGCTCAGTCGGTAGAGCACTTGACTTTTAATCAAGTTGTCGGGGGTTCGAATCCCCCATGTCTCACTGTGAACGAAGCTGTGGTGGTTATCCGCTGCAAACCCATGAAGATGCTCATGGGTATTTTTTTGCCTAAAAAATGGAACAGTGCATGTGAGGAATTGGCTGCAGGCAGATCATTGGATCGCAATCGCACAGGTGGAAAGGTTTTGAAGCGGAAGCGTCGGAACGGATTTCCGTTCGGAAAATGCAGAGGAGGAGAACGATGGAAAATACAAAGCGGGAAAACAAGATGGGCGTCATGCCCATAGACAGACTTTTGATCAGCATGTCACTGCCTATGATGATCTCCATGCTGGTGCAGGCGCTCTATAATATCGTTGACAGCATATTTGTATCGCAGATCAATGAATATGCGCTGCGATCGGTGTCCCTTGCCTTTCCCATCCAAACCCTGATGATCGCGGTATCTGTGGGCACGGCGGTAGGAGTCAATGCCTTTCTGTCCAAGACATTGGGAGAAAAGGATTTTGAAAAGGCGAATAAGATTGCAGTGAACGGTATTTTTATAGAGGCGGTCAGCTATGTGGTCTTTGCCCTGATCGGAATTTTCGTCAGCAGGCCTTTCTTTGCCAGCCAGACGGAGATCGCCGAGGTACGGGAATACGGGATTGTCTACCTGACGATCTGCTGCGTGGCGGGTCTGGGCATTTTTATGCAGACGGTTTATGAGAGACTGCTGCAATCCACAGGAAAAACCCTTTATGCCATGGTCACTCAGGGTGTCGGAGCGATCATAAATCTGATCCTGGATCCCATTCTGATCTTCGGTTATTTCGGCATGCCCCAAATGGGTGTTGCCGGAGCGGCAGTGGCTACCGTCTCGGGACAGATTGTGGCGGCGATACTGGCGGTCATATTTAATCTGAAATTCAATAAGGAGCTTCATATCACGTTCAAAGGTTTTCGTCCTGACGGATATCTGATCGCGCATATATACAAGGTGGGAATTCCGTCCATTGTGATGCAGGCGATCGGTTCCGTGATGACCTATGGAATGAACCTGATCCTGGGAGCATTCGGTGCGGCACAGACGGTATTTGGCGTATATTTTAAGCTCCAGAGCTTTATCTTTATGCCGATTTTCGGATTGAATAACGGTATGGTCCCCATCATTGCCTACAATTACGGAGCGGGCAGCAGGGAGCGTGTGGTGAAGACTATGAAGAGCAGTGTGCGATATGCTGTGGGCATCATGCTGGTGGGGCTGGTCGTGATGCAGATATTCCCGGCGCAGCTGATCGGTCTCTTCAATGCTACCCCGGAGCTGCTGGTCATCGGTGTACCTGCGCTGCGTACGATCTGTTTGAGCTTCTGCTTTGCAGGCTACTGTATCGTGGTGGGCAGTGTGTTCCAGGCTTTGGGAAACGGTATCTACAGCATGATCGTGTCCATAGCCAGACAGCTTTGTGTGCTGCTGCCGGTGGCATATCTGCTTTCCCTCAGCGGCAATGTCAATCTGATCTGGTGGGCATTTCCCATCGCTGAGCTGATGAGTATGAGCATGACTACCTTTTTCCTGATCAGGATAAATAAGGACATTATCAGTCATATCGGAGAGGAACGGAAGTGATGCGGTACCGGTGAGAGGGGGCGCAGGAAATACTGTGTATTTTGCGGACTCTTTGAAATCACAGATTGACAAGAAAGAAGTTGTAAGAGTATAATAATCATATTATTTGGGCGGCAGTCCATGCTGCCGTCACTGAGCGGAATTGATGGAATTGGCAGACATGCAAGATTTAGGTTCTTGTGCCGCAAGGCGTGAGGGTTCGAGTCCCTCATTCCGCAGTGGATGGGAAACAGCCGTAAATTCGGGAAATCTTTTGGATTTCAGGGATCTGCGGCTATTTTCATCAGGAATATTATGGGTGCTATAAATACAATATTTGACATATAAACAGCATTTTTATCTCCGGGAGGAACAGGGTAATGAATATTCTGCTTCAGTTCATATTGTTAGTGATAGGATTTGTACTGTTGATGAAAGGTGCCGACTGGTTCGTGGAGGGCGCGTCCAGGATAGCGGATAAATTCGGCATTTCCCAGCTGGTGATCGGTCTGACTATCGTGGCAATGGGAACTTCTCTGCCTGAGGCGGCGGTCAGTATCGCTTCCGCACTGAAAGGCAGCGCAGGAATTACGATCGGTAATGTGGTGGGCAGCAATATCATGAATATCCTGGTGATTCTGGGGCTTACGGCGGTGGTCCGCAGGATTTCAGTCCAGAGCTCCACCATAAAGTACGAGATTCCCTTTCTGGTCATTGTTACGGCGCTGCTCGCAGTGCTGGGGCTGGCGGACAACAAAGTGAGCCGGCCGGAGGGAGGGATCCTGTGGTGCTTCATGATACTGTACCTGCTGTATCTGCTGAAAATGGCAAAGAGCGGGAAGGCATCAGAAGAGACGACAGGGGCGGATAAAAAGGACGGCATATGTAAGATGGCTGTGATGGTGGTGGCGGGAGCCGCCATGATCGTATATGGCAGCGATGTGACAGTGGATGCGGCCACAGAGCTCGCCGTTCTGTTCGGCATGGATGACAGGGTGATCGGGCTTACCATCGTGGCGTTCGGAACCTCCCTGCCGGAGCTTGTGACCAGTGTGACTGCCGCGCTGAAGGGCAAGGCGGACATTGCAGTGGGAAATATCGTGGGAAGCAATATATTTAACATACTGTTTGTGGTGGGAACCTCCGCGCTCATCACTCCGGTGGAATATAAGGCGGATTTTCTGGTGGACAGTATCGCGGCTGTTGCCGCCGCAGTGCTTCTGTTGGTCTGTGTGGTGAGGAGGAAGAGCCTGGGAAGGCTGAGCGGCACGGTGATGCTGGCAGGTTATGGCGCGTATTTCATATACCTGATCCGCTGAAACGTATTGTATTCAAATTTGACTGGTATTACGAGGGGATCTGAAAACAGCATTTGTCTGAAGCGGGCAGGTGATGCACCATGAAAAGTTTACGACAAAGAAACAATTAGCAGGAGCCGTATGATGACTCCTGCTGTTTATTTCTGTGGGCAATGAGCCAGGCAGATATGTCTGCCTGCACATTTGACGTATCTGATTTTGAGCGTGGTGCTTTATTATTGCCAGATCTGCATTGCCATGTAGGAATTGTGGTATTCTTTGCGGTAAGTGACATCTTCCAGAAACCATTCGGGAGGGACGAAAGCTTCCGCGGCCTCTTTGCTCCCGAATTCCACTTCTGCCAGGATAAGGGGGGCGAAAGGCGGGTCAAATACATCCAACTCGATAGTCAGGGAATAATCCGCAGGCGGTTTCGGGAAGCCCGGTCGAAATGAGGGATGAGTCAATGGGATCAGATAGCGCTTTTTTGAGATGATATTACCATCCACCTTTTCGCGCAAATGATAGTAGGCCTCTTTATTCAATGCCAGATTATGTTCCTCCCGCGCCAACATGCCGCTTCCTTTGTAGGTCAGGTAATATTCTTCGTCCTCTCTTCGGACGCGGACTACAGGAGTGGTATTAAGATAGCCCTGTTCAATATGATGAACCGGGTAGCTGCTTAAGTTGGCAGGAAGCTTCTTGATCGTAAATTTACGCTCTATTTCCATAAAGTACCTCACTTACATTACATATTTCCATAAGCTCCGGGCAGTAACCGCGCCGCCGGGCGCATGTATTCTCAGATTTGTCGTGCAAAACGGTAAGACCGCATTGCCGCGCTTTTTCCTTTCCGCCCATCAAGTGCCAAACAATCAGCTGCCCGTGCAGATGCGGCAGCTGCTTCTTTGGGCATTTTACTCTGCCCTTTGCGGACATTATAACACAGATTTTCTGAATTCCCAAGCCATAATTGAATTATTTGACACAAAAGTGTATAATTAAGTTTAAAAAAGGAGGACGATGATTTATGGGTAGAGCAGCGGTTTTTTTGGCGGAGGGCTTTGAGGAAATAGAGGCATTGACGGTGGTGGATATCTGCCGCAGGTGCGGGATCACGATGGATATGATATCCGTTACGGAAGAGACTCAGGTGGTAAGTTCTCATGGTGTGAAAGTGGCGGCGGACAGGGTGCTTTCCCAGGCTGAATTTGATGCGTATGATATGCTGATCCTGCCGGGAGGGATGCCGGGAACGAAGAATCTGGAGGCGTGCGGACCGCTGATGGAACAGATCGATGCCTTTTATGAGAAGGGTAAATATATTGCGGCTATCTGTGCCGCTCCCAGTATTTTCGGGCACAGAGGCATCTTGAAGGGCAGGAATGCCTGCTCCTATCCTGATTTTGAAAGTCATCTGGAGGGTGCGTCCGTCACAGAGGGACCTGTGGAGATATCAGATCATGTGATCACATCCAGGGGCATGGGAACCGCCATCGATTTCGGACTGGTCATCGCGGGAGTGCTGGGCACCCCTGAGAGAGCGGAGGAGATCGCCCGGGCTATTGTCTACAGGTAAGGAACCATTGATACGGCGTTCCTGTCACAGGTAATTTCTGAGCAGTTCCCAAGAGTTTACGCGGCACGGTCAGCGCAGTCAGAAGCGTGTTGCGGGCGGCATGGTCACGCGGCGGCCATTGCGGAACCTGCAGTGAGGATGCCGTCATGCACAGGGAATGCTGCAAGCTGCTGAGAGCGTAAAAGGAATAGACAATGAGCGGGCGGCAATATCCGCATACCGGGCAGAAATTGGAAAAGGAAAGAGAAAATGGGCAAAATAATCATACTGGAAGAAACTACGAAATATCCGTTGACATTGATGGGACAGAGAGCCGGGGTATGTTGGGGCGGAGATATACAGGACAGGGACAAAAACTATCGGAGAGGACTGGATTGTCTGAGATCGGGGCATGGACGCGTTCTGGAATATGTGAATGTTGAGATGGTCATGGAGGGATATTCCGCAAGGGTGATACGCGAATGGTACACCCATATCGGCGGAGCCCCTACCCGTCTGCAGGCAAGCACACGATATATCAATTACAATGATTTTGATTACATCGTTCCCAATTCCGTAAAGAAGAATAAAGATGCGGAAATGCGTTATGAGAAATGCATTTCCGAGATCAAGGACTGTACCCGGTATCTGTTGGAGGAATGCGGGATTCCCAGAGAGGATATCGCCATGCTTCTGCCGCTGGGAATGCAGACCAAGATTGTGGATAAGAGAAATCTGCGGAATATCATAGATATGTGTCAGCAGCGTCTGTGCAGCAGGGCAAACTGGGAATACCGGGGCATGATGCGGGATATTCTGACAGAGCTTGGAAAGCTTTCCGACGAGTGGGCGTACATAGTGGATCATTATTGTGAACCGAAGTGTAAAAAGCTGGGCTATTGTCCGGAGAAGAATTCCTGTGGTTTGGTGGAAAAACGCAGGCCTTAGAGCGTGTTTGAAAAATGCTTTCTCCGGGGTGTGCGTCACACTTTGTGGGATGCAAGACCCAATTTGAGAGGTGTAGTGGGGCATCGCCCGCCAAATTGGGGCGCAGCAGGGCGTGAGCAGAACGGGATTTTCGGCCGGCTCCGGACAGCTGTGAGAAAAACAGAAAAACAAAATGCAAGAAAACCTTCACCGGCAGCCGCCTGCGGAGGTTTTTTTGCGGAGAAATGACAAGATATACAACGATACGACACGGTTCCTGTTTGTTACTACAAATGTATAGTAAAAATGTAATAAAATGGCATTTATTGGTAGAATATAAGAAAACTATATTGGAAAGACGGGAGCGAACATATGGGAAATGACGATGGAAGGGAAGATTATCCGTTTCTGAAAAGTGCATATTATACCGGAAAACTTCTTCATGCGGCCGATTTTATCAGAGAACAGAAATACGGCAACAGTAAACTGGAGTTCGTCAACCGGAAATTCCATGGCTGGGGTATCATTGAAGGACTGGAAGTGCGGACAGGGCAGGACGGCAGTCTGTATCTCTCCAAAGGAAGCGCCATAGACCCTCAGGGCAGGATCCTGACCGTACCGGAGGACAGACATGTGACTCCGGAGGAAATAGAAGGAATCCGGGCGGAGTCGGAGCAGGATCTGATTCTCGGAGTCTGTTATGCGGAGCAGGTCCTGGAAATGGAGCGGGATTACTCAAAGAAAGAAGACTGCTGCCAGCCGTCGGTCATTGCGGAGACTTATGCTTTAAAGGCTTTTGATATGGCGGAACTTGAAAAGCTGAAAAGAGAAGCATTCCGGTATGAGGATATTCTTACAGAAGAAAGGGTGCTGTACGAAAACGGAGTGGTGGTGCTGAAGGCGCGGATCCCGAAGATCGTTCCTGCGGACAGCCTTTTCAGGATCTGCATACGGGTGCAGACGGCGCCAGGGAGCAATGTCTATGTGGGATGGCGCGGTATGGCGAAGCTGCAGGGGGCAGTTTTCGCACAGTCGGGAGAAGCCTCTTTGGTATTGGAGGAAGAACCGGCAGTATGTGCGGGCAGCTTTCAGCGGGAATGGGAGATCTGCACGGAAGAGAACCGGACACTTCCGGTGATGCTGGAGATCAGCGACCTGGAGATCATCACGGAAAGTACGGAGATTACGGGGATACAGGCATGTCAGTTTCCTATAGGGACTGCCGTGTCATACGATCAGGCTGTCAGAAAGTACCTGCAGGATCATGTGGAACAGAATCGGAGCGGGACATGGGTGCCCCTTGCGCGGCTGAGGATGGAGGAAGCTGTCGGACAGAATTCCGAGAGAAGCAGATATGTCTTTTCCGCTGTCAGGGAACAGGACGTGCGTTTCCATGTGATCCGACCATATGAGGAGGAGATCCTGAAAAGGATAGCGGAGGAGAACGGTATTCTGGATATCCGGTGGAGAGGGCTCTTGAAGCATATATGGTATCCGCCGGCGCCGCCCGGTCCGGTGC
>CAMWWF010000153.1 GCA_947177885.1 uncultured Lachnospiraceae bacterium | reverse complement strand
GAGCACAGCGGCATCAACCTGTTTGACGAAGACTGGAAGATCTACAGCCGCAACAGCGGTATGACCGGACATAAGATCAGCGCCGGTGCGGTGATCGAGAACTCCATGATCACAGACGGGTGCCGTATCAAGGGTACGGTGAAGCATTCCATTCTGTTTGCCGGTGTCAAAGTAGAAGAGGGCGCCGTGGTGGAGGATGCGGTAGTGATGGGCGGTACGGTCATCAAGGCCGGCGCCGTGGTGAAGCATTGTATCGTGGCAGAGAACGTTTCCATCGGTGAAAATGCTGTAGTGGGTGCAATGCCTACAGAGGAGGAGAACGGTGTTGCCACCATTGGCGAAGGCGTTACCATTGGCGACAATGCGAAGGTAGGTCCGAAAGCTATGGTGAGAAATAACGTGGAAGGCGGTGGCGAAGAATGGTAAACTCAAACACAAGTGCACTTGGTATTGTATTCCCCAACAGTTATGATGCGTTGGTTCCCGATCTGGTAAATGTGCGTTTGATGGCTTCCATCCCTTTTGCCAGCCGTTACCGTCTGATCGATTTCATTTTGTCCAGCATGGCGCATTGCGACATTGATAATATTGCGGTTATGGTGAACAATAATTACCATTCCCTTATGGACCATCTCGGTTCCGGCCGTGAATGGGATCTGGTGCGCAAGAACGGCGGTCTGCATATTTTCCCGCCCTTCGTTGAAAAAGGCGTTAAGCCCTATGTGGGACGTGTGGGTGCGGTTGCCAGTATTTTAGGCTTCCTTAGAAGCCAGAAGGAAAAATACGTGGTGATGACCGATACCAACATTGTGGTGAATTTTGATTTCAATGCCATGATCGAGGCACATATCGAAAGCGGCGCGGATGTTACCATGGCTTATAATGAGCAGGAACTTCCGGAAAGCATGATGAAGAGTGAGGATAACGGTCTGGCTTATTATTATACATTGAGTATTGATAATGGCCGTGTTTCGCAGATTTATGTGAATTCCAAGAAGACAGGCATCCAGAATTTCTCCATGAATATGTTCGTGCTGGAGCGCGAGCTGCTCATCGAGCTGATCAATACGGCTTCTGTCCGCGGGCAGGTTTATTTTGAGCGAGATGTGCTTATGCCCCAGCTGAACAAGCTGAACATACAGGCATATAAATATGACGGATATGTGGCCCGAATCTGTGATATGAAGAGCTATTTTGAAGAGAATATGAAGCTTCTGGATGATCATAATCTGGATGCCCTGTTCTCCGCCGGACAGATCTACACGAAGATTCGTGACGACAATCCCACCAGATACATTGAGGGCGCAAAGGTTCAGAATGTCATGGTGGCTGACGGCTGTGTGATCGAAGGAGAAGTGGAGGACAGCATCCTGTTCCGTGGCGTCAGGGTGGCAAAGGGCGCTAAAGTCAAGAACTGTATCCTGATGCAGGATGCTGTGATCGAGGCAGGAGCGGATATCGAATACCTTGTTATGGATAAAGGTGTGAAAGTCACCGCCGGGAAATCCATGAAGGGAACAGATACCTTCCCTGTTTACATCGGAAAGAACCAGACGGTTTGATCCCTTGAGATACGATCGCCTGCAGCGCGTATGAAAATGCATACATAAGAAATTGATCCGAAGGCGCTCCGGTTTTTCCGGGGCGTTCTTTTTGGCTGTTGGAGAAGTTAAAGCATCAGAGAATGGGGGATTATGAATGATGTGCCTGATAAGTCGTGACGGCAGGAATGTTTAACGTATACCGTTTCCGTTCATACTGTCTGATATATGAAACAGACTCTTGAAATCTCTTTGTGAGACAGCAGGGAGATCACGGGAGGATGAATGGATGGAAACGGGGTGTTTTTATGGAATCAATTTGGAGAGAGACGGCGGAAATACCGGAGAGGAAGAAGGCCGAGGGTCTTTTGGAGCGGCAGATTGTGGTGATAGGTGCGGGAATGACGGGGATTCTCACAGCGTATCATTTACAGCGGATGGGAAAACAGGTGATTGTCCTGGAAGCAGGCAGGATTGCGGGAGGGCAGACCGGGAGAACGACAGCCAAGATCACAAGCCAGCATGGGCTTTTTTATCACCGGCTGATCCGCAATATAGGATTTGAGCAGGCGGGGCTTTATGCCAGGGCCAATCAGGAGGCGATCCGGGCTTATCAGGATATTGTGGCGGAGCATGGCATAGAATGTGATCTTCAGCGGCTGACGTCCTGTCTTTATTCCACGGAGAATGAGGAAGTGCTGAAACAGGAAGCGGAAGCGGCGACAGCACTGGGAATCGATGCTGCCATGGTGTCGGTTGGCGAACTGCCCTTTGCCACAAAGGGAGCGGTTTGCTTTCAGGATCAGGCGCAGTTCCATCCGTTAAAATTTATCCGCGCCATAGCGGAAGGGTTGGAAATCTATGAGAATACGCCGGTGAAAAAAGTGCATGGAAATTCTGTTTATTTTGAAGGTGAAATGGTGTCGGCGCAGGCGGTTATCTTTGCCACTCACTATCCTGTTATTGATTTTCCGGGAATGTATTTTATGCGTCAGCATCAGGAACGCAGCTATGTGCTGGCTTTATCGGGATGCGGGCAGTTAAAGGGTATGTATTACAGCGCGGACTCAGACGGGCTTTCATTCCGGAGCGCGGGAGATATCCTGCTTTTGGGAGGAAATTCTCACAGGACGGGTAAGAACACCCGGGGCGGCGCTTATGCCGGTCTTGAGGAGATTGCGCGTAAATATTATAAGAACTGTCAGGTGGTCGGCCGCTGGTCTGCCCAGGACTGTATGCCTCATGATGATATTCCCTTTGTGGGGAAGTATTTTTATTTTATGGAAGGCCGGACTGCAAAAGGGAACCAAACGGAAGAGCGCTTTCGGGGCGACAGTATGAGATATATGTGAACGATAAAGATGGACGATGCTACTGCAATATCTGATGATTGCACAAAGACGGACCGGCAGGCCGGAATACAGGAAACATGCGTGGAGGTCTGCATGGCGCAGCACAGCTGTAATGATGAAAAAGTCAGGGGCATGCAGACTGCCGGGTATGCGGCATGCCCTTACCAGCGCTCCATGTTCCTGCGGTGCTTTTCACGGTAAACCCGCTCAAATTCTTCGGGCGTGATATCATAGCAGAGCATAAGGTCGTTGAAATACATCATCACATCGCAAAGCTCCTCAATAAAGTGTGTTCTGACCGCTTCATTGTTCATGATCTGCGCAGGGCCTTTCTTCTTGATGATATCGCCCACCTCACCTGCTTCTCCATAGAGCCAGAGCAATGTGCTTTTGGCAGTTTCGGGGGAAAGCCCTCCCCATTTATCCTTATATTTTTCCTGCAGCTCTCTCTGTATGTTCTGCATGTCAGTAAATGTAAAATGATCCATATTTTACTCCATTTCTGTGCGGCTTTTTGTGCATATTAAGTTTGTGGATGCCGCACAGACACAAACTTTAATAATGAAAAATTCAATTTCAATCTTACACCTTTCTGTCCGCTTCGGCGGGCGTCAATCCAATATTTGGATAGCTCCACCAAACTTTCTCCTGCTTCAATGACTGCTTATGTTGTCACAAAATCTGTCCGCCGGGTGATGTAATCGCCATCTGCTTTCGCAGTCTTGCTTTCAGCAGCTCCAGAAACCTGTCGTTTCCGACTACGGTGAGCATGGGGCCGAAGGACATGACTTCGATGAGCAGTTCGGTCTCCATACTCTGATTATAGTAGATGAGGCATTCATAGGTGTCATCATCTATTTTCGTAGTATTTTTTTCATAATTAGCAAAGTGCAGCATGGCTCTCTCAAGGGCATTGCGCCTGTTGACAATACGCAGTTTAAGTGGTTCCTGATAATATGAATGCCGGATCACTGCATTGAGATCCACAGAGGAGGGGAGTGTTTTTTCCATCATCCGAACGCTCTGAATGCGGGATACATTCAGGATCTCCAGGCTCATTTTTACACATTCATGTCTGCCCCCGGCGGATACTGATTTCAATATTTGATTTGCTTTCGAGCTTATATCCGTCGGTGAGTTACGGCACGAATCCAGCTCTTTGTCTGAATGAATATTTTTGTCTAATATTATGTTTTTCTGCGCATAATGGTATGGCTCAGGGCCTGTACCTGAATGGACTCTATTTTCCGATATTACGCTTGCCTGTGTATTATGGCGCATCTCTGGACAGGCGGCGGAATCAGCATTTGGGGCTGACATGGTATCCGGTTTTCCTTTGCGGCGCCAGCGTCCGCACGGGTTATCAGCCGAACGGAACGGTCTCAGGCACAGAAGGCGGAATTTGTCATTCTTGACCGAGTATTCCAGGCGGGCGGGGACGTAATGATGATGTACACGGTTCCCGACTGGCGAGGTGTAATCGATATCCACATACCGGTTCTCTTTCTGCGCCTGGAGCAGAGTGCGGAAGCAGCTGCGGTAATTCTCATCCTCATAGGGGTCGCCGTCGGCGAAGCGGTCGAAATAGCAGAACTGCTCCGGTTTCCACAGCGGTACCACGGAAGCCAGCATTTTATCCAGGGCTTCCAGTTGTTCCCGATCCAGGAACAGTCCGATACGGGGGTCGGACAACAGCGCCTTGAGGTAGGACTTCTCAAGGTCGGAGACGGGAGTGATGAAGGAGGGCGAGAGTCTGGAATGATATAGCTTTCCGTCTTTTTCAAATAAGTTCCATGTGCCGTCCTCCAGCCTGGGTATGATGGAAAGCAGGCTTTCCTCAAATCCTTCGTCGCAGATCCTGCTGCGGATGTCCTGTATGGTCAGTGCATTCTGACTGCAGAGCAGATGCCTCAGCACCTGATAGTAGCAACTGTATATTTCTGAAAAAACTTCCATGGCTATTTATCTCTCCCAGGTTTCCGGAATATGATCGAACACGCACCCCATTATGCCAAATATTGAACATGCGTTCTTCCTGTTTCGGACCATTGCGTCGTTAAAAAATCCCGGACGATACCGCGGCATCGCCGTCGGATTCAGTCTGATTCCGGTACGGGTCATGCAGCCCGCAGATCCAATGCAGACCGGATGGAGTACCGGTCTGTTAAAAGATTTCTGAAAAATCATCTCACATAAGCGGATACTGAAAATCTGATCATGTGTTCGGGTTACGGTTTTACGAAAACAGAATCTTTTCCAGACTTTCTCCGTGGGTGAATTTGCCGTCCTCCCGAAAAACATCAATCCTGTGTATATCACCGCTCCTGTCTTTGAAGGCGGGGAAAAGGAAGCCGCATTCCGGTTTCCCCGGTTCGTAATCTCCGTTTACCGGACAGAATGCACAGATGAGGAACCGGAAGACTTCTTCCGATTCCCATAAACTTTCCTTGTCGCTGGCTTTCAGAGGCACGTCATAGCTGCCATGGAAGAAGTAAACGGCATAGTCGCCGCCTGTACAATATCTGCTCCCGAATTCCTTATAAAATACATCCAGCAGCGCGTCGTTTTTCAGTTCACATTCTTTCAGCGCCATAAGGAGCTGCCAGATGCTTCCCTGTTTTCGGTCTGCTTCCGGGAAAACATATTCTTTCAGCTGCACATTGGTATCTGAAAAGGGGATTGTCTTCGCGATATTCAGATTGGCCTGCTGTTCCCTGGCGGTCAGTCTTTGAAAATGCCTGTTAAATGTACCGTCCACAAATCCCTCTTCGTCCATATACGCCCCTGCGATTCTGTCAAAACAGTTCCGCTTCAAAGTCATGCGCCTGGTCAGCTCCAGCATATCTTCGCGATCGATCCTGTCCATATCGGCTTTTCCTCCTGTTGAAGACCAGAACGTGTTTGAAGCACCTGACAAAATTCCTCTGTTCCGGATTGCATTCCCGGCGGGAAGTCTGTTTTGTCTTATCTGATCCTGTACTTTTTATAAAAATATACCATGAGCATATGCGGACCGTCAAGAATCAGCATTGTGTATCTGCCGAAAACAGATTATAATGGTTACAGGTTGACAAAGGGCGCAGGTGTGAACGAATCTCAGGAAGCAGAATCAGGCATTGCAGTGAAAAGGTATCCGCAAAAGCAGGGGATCGCCCGGAACGATTTCCGGATACCCGCTCAATAAGTCTCCTGGAGATTCCGGAAGGATACCTTTTGAAAAGGGAGCTGTTTTATTGTGAATCGGATAAATCCGGGTATAATGGAATCAGGAGAAAAGCAGTGATCGATGAACGGTGAAATATGCCTGAAGGGGAAATGATCAGGAGGGAAGCGGACAATGGGAAATTACTTAAATCCCGGCAACAGCGGGTATATTTGCAGCGGTATACATGACCGGTATCCTGCCCATTAAAAAGGATGGTTCACAGTCAGCCATATCGGATTTTCTGGAGTATTCCATGGTCAAGCCAAGGCAGTTTGGAAAATATGTGGGGTTCACGGAAGATGAGGTCAGGAAACTCTGTGATGATCACGGCAGTGACTTTGAAATGATGAAGCAGTGGTATGACGGATATTCTTTCCGGGACCTGACATCTGTCTATAATCCCAATTCCGTTATGAAGGCGCTCTTCAATGATGATTTTGATTCCTACTGGACGCAGACCTCCGCCGCGGAGAGTCTGATGGGATATATCAATCTTGATTTTGACGGACTGGGCAGGACGGTTTCGGAACTGATCGGCGGCGTGGAGGCAAGGGTGGACACGAAAGGTTTTGCCAACGATCTGGTTACGTTCCGGGACAGGGATGATGTATTGACGCTGCTGATCCATCTGGGATATCTGGCATATGATGAAACAACGCAGAAAGTGCATATCCCCAATGAGGAGATCCGGTTGGAATTCGCCAGAGCCATATGGCAGGTAAAGCGGGATGACACCATCCGGCGGGTGAGGGAAAGCCGGCAGCTTATTGAGGATACTGTCCATGGGAAGGAAGAGGCTGTTGCAGGACAGATCGAGAAGATTCATGAGGAGGAATCCCCCCTGTATTATAAC
>CAMWWF010000152.1 GCA_947177885.1 uncultured Lachnospiraceae bacterium | reverse complement strand
GCCCATCACCACGGCAAAGCAGATCGGCACTACAGTGACACTCTCCGGCTCTGCCATACCGAAGGCGCTTGCGGATATCTTTGCCACCTACGGGGAAAATCCGGAGGACATGCGCAAGGCCGGCATTGATTTCGCCATCCGTCAGATCCGCGACCTCCAGGAAAACGGGGTAAATGATATTCATATATACACCATGAATAAGCCGAAGATGGCAGCCGAAATTATGGAAGCGATCTATCGGTAAAATCAGATCAGAGTCACCAGCTGATATGACAGTTCCCAGAGCGTGTTTGAAAAAACATTCCCCCGGTCTGCACGCCCCGGAGAAAGCATTTTCAAACACGCTCTAAGTACTGATACTCCGTCCAGAGAACCCTTGTGCAGATATTTCGGTCTGTTTTTCTGATCGCACAGGAACTTCAAGGACGGAGTACAGATGACTCTGATGTGAGAAAAATTCACATCTCACATGATGTGCAAAGATTGATACCGCCTATGTCCATAAATCCATATCATCACTTATCAGATCATGTATTCTGCCCAATAGGAAACTCATTTCCGTATATAGAACTGACTGTACAAAAGCAGCCAGTTTGCCCGGAACCACTGCATGATCTGCCAATAGCCGCATCCCCGCAGATCATATGTTGTGATCAGATCAAATTTCGCCTGCAGACTCCGCACATCCTCGAACCATACCTCATGGGCTATCCCATTTTCAATGTAATTAAAGTAAGGACTCTGCGCCACAGGATCGAACAGAATCTCTGCCCCATGTTCCACCGCGATCCGTACCGCCTGTATATTGTTGACAGTGGCAGCCTTTGTCACACCTCTCTCATAGGGCAGAGGCCAGTCATAGCCGTAATTGGGAATGCCCAGATCGATCTTCTCTCTCGGGATCTGTGTCAATGCATACTCCACCACCCTGTGCACCTGATTAATGGGAGCTACCGCCATGGGAGGTCCGTAGGTATATCCCCACTCGTAAGTCATCAGCAGCACATGATCCGCCGCTTCCCCCAGGGCCCGGTAGTCCTTTCCCTCATACAGGAGTCCCGCCTGATCCGAAGATGTCTTGGGTGCCAGCGCCACAGAGGTATGATACCCCGCATTCCGCATGGTCTCCGCCACCTGCCGCACAAATGCGGTAAATGCATCCCTGTCCTCCGCAAGAATATATTCAAAGTCGATATCTACTCCCTGATATCCCTTTTCTCCCATGGTGACCAGAAGATTCTGTATCAGGCTTTCCCGATAAACTTCATTGTTTACTACAGAATGGATCAGCTGATTATTAAAATTTCCGTCCGGGCCAAAGGGCGTCAGTGTGAGGATCGGCCGTGTTCCGAACCGGAGCGCCTCCTGTATCATCCATGTGTCGTCACCATAGGTCGGCGGTATCAGTTCTCCCTCCATGGTAAAACCATATGAAAAGACTGGAAGTTCCGACAGATAAGGAAGCGTCTGCTCCAGTACCCATGCACTGATGAATGGATAGGCATACCCGCTGACCGAAACCACTCTTCCCGCATTTCTTACATTCTTGTTTACCAAAAGAGCCTGCCCGACAGCAAGCTCATAAGGATAGACTAACTGATTGTCATAAATGATCTGTTCCGCACCGGCTCCCGTGCTGTTGGCTATTCTGTCCACCGTGTCGCCCGGTTTTACCACATAAATCTCCATAAAATCTCCTTTCTCAAAACCTGGGACTCATCAAAAGACTTTTACTTCAATTTATGACGTATTGTATAACCGTATTCCTGAGAGTTCTCAGACACCGACCTTTTTGCAGATATCCTGCAGGCAGCATTTGTCACAGTAAGGGTGGGTTCTTGCAGTGCAGACAGCTCTCCCGTGATCCACCAGGCGATGGCAGAAATCATTGCCTTCCTCAGGCGGAATGATCTTCCAGAGCTCCTTTTCCACCTTTGCGGGTTCCTTAATGCCGTCCACCAGTCCCATACGGTTCACCAGTCGGATGCAGTGAGTATCCGTCACTATGGCCGGTTTTCCGAACACATCTCCCATGATCAGATTAGCGCTTTTCCTGCCCACTCCCGGCAGCGCCAGCAGCTTATCAAAATCATCCGGAACTTTTCCTCCGTATTCGTCCCGGAGCGTCTTCATGCAGGCGCTGATATCCCTGGCCTTGCTGTTCCCCAGACCGCAGGGACGGACTATCTTTTCAATATCCGCCACAGGCGCTTCCGCCAGGGCATTGATGTCGGGAAAGACCTTATACAGTTCCTCCACCACCACATTCACTCTGGCGTCCGTACACTGGGCCGCCAGGCGGACGCTGACCAGTAGCTTCCATGCCTGATCGTAGTCCAGAGTGCAGTCCGAGTCGGGATATTCCTTTTTCAATCTTTCAATTATCTCCAAAGCACGCTGCTTTTTTGTCATCTGTAACATCCTCTCCATGTCATTTTCTGCCTGCGGTAATCCGCTCCTTATCCGCCCTCAATGCTTCAGCCAACAGAGCATTTCCGTCTGCTCCGCCCGCTGATCTGTCTTTTCAATATTCCTTTTTGTAAGCATAGCCGCTCGAAATCTCCCTTGCACCTGCCTTTGTGGCCGATTTTCCGCCGGTTGCACGCAATTTTATGAGACGTAGATACACAAAGTGTATCCGGCAACGGGGGATCGCGGGTGATAAGCTGTCAGGCACGCGTCCAGTCTTCCACTGCCAGACCCTCCACACGCCTGTATTCCTTTGCGTGATCTGTCACAAGAATCAGTCCTCTGGACTTGGCATGTCCTGCTATCATCATATCCATCGGATCGATCGATATTCCCGCCTTCTCAAGTTCCGCCTGGATCCTTCCACATGCTTCGGCCGCCGACACATCAAATTCCAATATCGTGATCGGGTAAAGAAACAGAGACATTGCCACACGGCTCTTCCCAACCGCTGTACTCTGCTCCGTATATTGTATCAGTTCCGCATATGTAATTGCAGAAATGCACATTTCCTCCGAGTCATGCACAAGAAACTTCTTAATGACAGCATCCGGTTCGCGCTTTATGGCATACATACAGGTATTTGTGTCCAACATGTACTTCATAGTGTCCCCCGCTCCTGTCGTATCATTTGTTCCCTTTTGTCCCCCATGAAATCTTCTGGGAAAAAATTCAGACTGTCAGGGAAATCATTTCCGAATACTATCGCCATCCTCTTCCCACACCCCTTCCCATATCCATGGTATATAGCGCGACATACCATGCCCCTGATATTAAGAGCTTTTTCTGCTCATCACAGAAGCTGTGATCATAAAATATATTTCGTCATTTCAGCTTCATACATAAACCGATCCCATAAAGATTTCTATCCATATTTATAGAATGCTTCCACGTTGCGCTTAAAAAGCTTTGCCGGGCGATGTCCCGCACCTTCTGTGGTCTTTTTCGTTTCCACCACATAATCCGCAATTTTTCTGCGGAAATTTGCCGCCAGCAGTTCTTTGCCCAGTAAAATTTCAAACGCATTTTGCAGCTGTGTCAATGTGAACATCTCCGGCAGCAGATCAAATGCCAAATGCAGATTTTTCTCCGCACTGCTCCTTAACAGGAGAAGCGCCGACAGAATGATCTCCCCATGATCAAAGGCAAGGCCGCCGCTTTCTTGGATCTCATAGCGGATCGTTTCATGATAATTCTGAAAGGTCTTATATTGATTTAATCCGGTATTCAATGTAATACCGTCAGCCTCATTTGTCAGGCAAAGCTGATACTTTGTTTGGATGAAAATTCTGTCCTCCACCAGTTCTCTTTTCTGTTCCTGTACCTTAAACTCTGTCACAAACCACTGTGCTTCCCACGCATCCGTTCCTGCCCTCAGGCTGCATTTTTCCCCGTCCATCAGCGCCATAAAGGCATTGGATACGATCCAGCCCCTGGGATCTCTGTCCTTTCTGCCATAAATCCCCACAGGCTGTAACCAGGCGTCCTGTACACCAGTTTCTTCGTATAATTCCCTCCTTGCGGTCTCTGCGATATCCTCCCCCGGTCTGGCAAAACCCCCGGGAAGCGCCCAACAGTCCTTATAAGGGTATTTTTCCCTTTTGACCAGCAGGACTTTCAAAGCCTTCTTCTGTAATTTGCGGATATTGTCACTGACTCCATCTTCCAGAATGGAAAAGATCACAATGTCTGTTGCAATGGAAGGGCGCTCATAATCGCTGATGTCATAGCGCGACAGATACTCTTTTTCTTCCCTGCTCATCTTATAGCTTTTCATACTAACCCCATACTGCAGTTTTTCTGCGTCTCAAATCAAGATGAAAATGCCTTATTTCGGCATTTTCCAGTGTGAAACTTAAAAACTTTCCACCTGTATGGTTGTGATCCGATAGCCTGCTCGCAATATATTGCGATGCAGGTGGGCCGTTGGATAAGCAACCGCACAAGTGGAAATTCCTCCGCAATCGGTCTTTGCTGTGAGTGTTTTAAAGTTCTTCTCACACAATGGTGATCTGACACATTTTCATGGTTGTCAGCGCTGCCTCATGGCTCTGGGGGGTTACTCCCGCACAGCAGGACGCATCCACACTCACTTCGATCTCCGGATAGAGCGCCTTGATGATCAATGCGTTGGATACCACGCAGATATCCGTGCACAGTCCCACAATCTCCACTTCTTCCAGTTGATAGTCCTTCCAGTTCAGATAACCGAAGCCGGGCTTATTGATATAGACAGCCTCCGGTACTTCCAGCCCCTCCGCGATCTTCCAGCCTTCCGTCCCCTCTATGCAATGCTCTACGGGAAGATGTCTGCCTTCATTTGTCTCCAGATAGTCCTTCTGGTGTGTGTCTCTTGTAAAGATGATCTCGTCCCCGGCATCTCTGTACTGCGCGATCTTTTTCTTTACATTTTCCACGATCGCCTCTGCTTCCTTTGTTCCCAGCGCGCCATCGATAAAATCATTCTGCATATCCACTACGATCAGTGTTTTCTTCATTTTGCTTTTCCTTTCTGTGAGGCGGGCAGATACTGTCTCCCTGCCATTATCGTTCTGATACTCTTTATTTCTGTTATCATATTATCTTTTTGATAATATGTCAACACGTTTTTACATCCCCGATCACCTCCGGCCCGCTGTGATCGGGGATGTTTCAGCCAAAAGAAATCAGAAAACCCTGAGCTCGCATCTGCTCAGGGCTGTCAAAAACACAGACCAAACTCCGTCCGGACTCAGCCAACATCCCGCACTTCCACATTATAGACCGACAGAACTACGGCAATGACAGCCGCAACGAATAACAGCGCATAAAAGAACACATTGTTCACCAGCGTAAATGTTCCGATATTCCCCTGTGTGATACACACAATGATGACGGCCGTCACGATGGCAGCTCTGGAAGATTTCATTTTCAGACCGATGGGCAGCGCGATATAGCTGATACTTACCATAGCCGCCGACCCCAACAGGCTATCCACCCAGAAGGAGATATCGCCAAACAGGATACCTGCGGCGGAAATGTGGGTGATCGGTTTCGTCAGCAGCAGAACACCATAGATCAACAGTTTGCTGAGCACCAAAGCTGCAAAATTGAAGATCCACACTGCCAGAATTTTAGACAACAGAATCTTCTGACGCCTGATCGGATAGGCAAACATCAGATTGATCGTTTTCTTTTCATATGCTCCCACCACAAAGGAAGCAAGCATCACCCCTGTAAAAACCATATATGACATATGCGTAAACAGTTCTGTTGCGGCACTGAGCATTGATTTGTTATACACCTCCACGGTCGAGGCAGCCTCCAGCTGCCTTGCCAGATTCCGGGCAATGGTGAGCCCCAGACCGTTTCCCTGTATCTGGCGGCTGCGGGAATCTTCCATTGTGTAAAGCCTCTCAAACACTCTGACGGCGGATTCCTTTTCGATTCCCTTTCCCTTATCCCAATATCAATACACACAAAACCTTCTTCCACTCGCAGGAAGACGCCTATGTATTTCCCGTCGTCGCCGTATCGTATGGCATTTGACAACAGATTGTTTAAAATCCTGTCCAGAGACTCCTTATTTCCCTGCGCGAATATTTTCCGTTCCGGGATCGATATATCCACTTCAAATTCCTTTGAAGCAGCAATTCGTAAAATCCAAGCACATTCTCTCTGCATACTTCACTGATATTGATTCGGGTAATTTCCATGTTCATATCCCCGGCTTCCAGCTTTGCCAGTGTAAAGAACCGGTTGATCAGTTCCATGACCGCTTTGTTATCCGTGAAAGTCATGACCATCTCATCACTGTCATTCTCTAAAATATCCGATATCGCGTCTGATATCTCTTTCAGGCTTTTCTGAATTCCCCTTGCAAAAGAAAATTGCCGGTACAGAATAATTCCTGTCGGCAAAATAATAATACAGATAAAAAAGAATATGATCATCCCACTTTCCATGCCAACTCCCTAACCAGAACAAACCGAAAACATATTTGCCATTTGAACAGGATTTCATCGTTAAGTACCTGATTTATAACCGATCCCCCATACCGTGACAACATATTGCGGATTGCGGGGATCATCCTCGATCTTATTGCGCAGTCTGCTGATATGGACATTGACGGCGCTTTCATCCCCTATGTACACATCGTTCCATATCAGGGAATATATCTGTTCCTTTGTATAGACCTTTTTCGGATTTTTCATGAGCAGTTTCAGTATTTCGAATTCCTTTGCCGTCAACTCTATCTTTTTCCCGTTCTTATGCACGGAATAATCATTCATATTGAGGGTAAGAGAGCCTTTTGTAAGGATATCTTCCTCCTTCATTCCATTGGAGGCATACTGTGTATTTCTTCTGATATTTGCCATTATCCTTGCCAATACCTCGGTGACGGAAAAAGGTTTTGTAATATAATCATCCGCACCGATTCCCAACCCCAGTGTCTTGTCGGAATCCGTATCTCTGGCGGAAATAATGATGATCGGCACCGTGCTCTTCTCC
>CAMWWF010000151.1 GCA_947177885.1 uncultured Lachnospiraceae bacterium | reverse complement strand
CGTCAGGGAGATCCTGCCTGACTGTACTGCCGCCACAGAGGAAGATTACGGTATGGAATATCTGGACTATATATTGTCTTTGAAGACGGTGGACAGTCTGGGGGAAGCTATTGAGCATGTGAACCGCTACAGCACCAGACATTCCGAGTGTATCGTGACGGAGGACAGGGAAGCGGCGGAGAAATTTTTAAACGAGATTGACGCGGCCTGTGTCTATTGGAATGTGTCCACCCGCTTCACAGACGGCTTTGAATTCGGCTTTGGTGCGGAGATCGGTATCAGCACGCAAAAGCTCCATGCCAGAGGGCCCATGGGATTGAAGGAGCTGACTTCTTACAAATATACGATCCGGGGAAACGGGCAGGTCAGAGGATAGAGAATAGAAAGGGAGGAAGGGATTTATGATTCATTGGCAACATCAGGAAGAGGGATTTTGTGAGGGAATATTCAGGAGCAGTTTTTTCCGCGATGATGAGGGCAGTGACGAGCTGGGCATCGGAGTGAAAAGCCCTGATTTACAGGAGTGCGCGGAAAAGTGCGTTGAGGCATTTAATAACCTTACGGAATCCGCGATAAATGAAATCTGTAAAGAAATTATAAACTGCGCACAGGAAGGCGGAATGGACGAGGAATTTGAACTGCCTGCGCCGGATCATGCCACGGATATTTTGAATCATTGCTGGTTTACCACATTATATGTCAATATGTCGGGCAGGGAAGATGAAATAGCTTATGTTGTCGAAGGAGAGGGAGAATGGGGTGATGTGATCGGTTTTGCCGTGAAAGGCGACGAGGTAATTTATGTCGGCACGGAATATCTTGATTACATGGAGGACGGTGAGTAAAATTCCGGTGGCGGATCTGCATATTCCGGAAGAGCTTTTTTAAATAATCCCTGAACGCTGTAGCGCGGCTGTTCCTTTGTCCTGTCATCGTTTTTTCGACAGGACAAAGGAATCTTTTTGCGTTGACGTATTCCACAGGAGGGGATACAATAGGAAGTGGCCGGGGAATGATAATAACAACAATTTCTGGTACTGATTGCCGAAACGGGTACAATATAGTACAGTGAAAGGTCGGATATCATGACATTATACGAAGCAAAAAAAGGGGAAAGATACTGCATCTCAGGACTGTATGTGGAACCCCAGATCACCAGAAGATTACAGGCGCTGGGGCTGAATGACGGAACCGTGCTCCATGTATTGAACCGTAAAAAGAAAGGGGCCCTGATCATTCAGGTCAGGGGGACAAGGCTGGCTCTGGGAAAGCATATTTCCTCCAATATAGAGATCGGGGAAGCGGAGGCAGATTTGTGACCGTGCTGTAAAGCCATGAATGGCAACAGTTCAGGCAGGTCACCGAACTGTTACGATGATGCACACTGCGCTCGCAAGTCCCGCAAAATTGCAATTATTGACTTCGCGGGAGGGCTGTCTGAACTGTTACCATGAATGGCCTGCGGCCGGACACGGTCATGTGCAAAGAGCAGTATAGAAATGAGGAAGATAATGAACAAAGAGATAAAACGCAAGCATATCAATGTGGCCTGCGTGGGAAACCCGAACTGTGGAAAGACCACATTGTTTAATGCACTCACAGGTTCCAGACTGAAAGTGGCGAACTGGCCGGGGGTCACGGTAGAGCGCGTTGAAGGGGAAACCGTCTATGAGGATACGGATATCACTCTGATCGATACACCCGGCATCTATTCCCTGACCTGCTATACCATTGAGGAAAAAGTGACCAGACAGTGCGCCATGGATGATGACATCGATGTGATCATCAATGTGGTGGATGCCTCCTCGCTGGAGAGAAATCTGTATCTGACATTACAATTGCTGGAGTTGGGGAAGCCCATTGTCCTTGCGCTGAACATGATGGACATCGTGAAGGAGCGGGGCATGGAGATCGACATGCACAGACTGCCCGAAATGCTGGGAAATATTCCTGTGGTGCCTGTCTCCGCGGCCAGACGGACGGGCCTGGATATCCTGCTCCACGCGGTGATCCATCACTACGAGGAGGGCGGGGAGGAATATATTCTGGATTACCCCGATTTTATAGAAGATAAGATCGCCAGGCTGGAGAAGATGATGCAGGCGAATTATCCCACTCATTCCTCCGCGCGCTGGCATGCCATCAAGCTTTTGGAGGACGATGAGGAGGTAAAGCGGGAGCATCCCATATCGGTGGTCCATGTGGCGGACAGGAGCTATGAGAAGGAGATCATACAGTGTAAGTATGCCCATATAGAAAAGATCATGGCTGAGACATTGTTCCACAGGGATCAGAAAGCGGCGAGGACGGATAAGATCGACCGGCTGCTGACGCATCCTGTGCTGGGAATCCCCATGTTCCTTCTGATCATGTGTCTGGTGTTTTTTCTGACATTTACGGTGGGAGATGCTCTGAAAGATATTTTTGAGACAGGGCTGGGCTATGTCTCCGATGCGGCAGCGGCAGGGCTGGAAAGTCTTGGTGTGACGGACTGGCTGCAGTCGCTGGTGGTGGACGGAATTATTGCCGGGGTGGGAGGGATCCTTACCTTTATCCCTAATATCTTTATCCTGTTTCTGGCGCTGGCGTTTCTGGAGGACAGCGGTTATATGGCCAGAGTGGCATATGTGATGGACTCCGTTATGGGAAAGGTGGGACTTTCCGGTAAGGCATTCCTGCCCATGATCCTGGGATTTGGCTGTACCGTGCCGGCCATTATGGCCACCAGGGCACTGGAGACGGAGCATGACAGAAGAAAGACCATGCTGGTGACGCCTTTTATGTCCTGCTCGGCGAGGCTGCCCATCTATGTATTGCTCTCGGAAATGTTTTTCCCGGAGGCGGCAGCACCGGTTGCCTTTTCCATGTACGTCATCGGCATGGCGACGGCTATAGCGGCGGCGAAAGTCATAAATAAGCTGGAGAAGGGAAAGGTCAACGACTCCCTGCTGATAGAGCTGCCGGAATACAAAAGGCCCAATGCAAGGACCATCCGCATATATGTGTGGACCAAGCTGAAAGATTATCTGTCGAAAGCGGGAACCACTATATTTGTGGCTTCCATTGTGATCTGGTTCGTGCTGAATTTCGGAGTGTCCGGTATGGTAAATGATCCGGCGGACAGCTTCGGCGCGGCCATTGGGCGGTTTATGGTGCCTGTGCTGGCGCCTGCGGGACTGGGGATGTGGCAGATCGGAGTGGCGCTGCTCTCCGGTATCTCCGCAAAGGAGGTTGTGGTATCCAGCTTTACGGTACTGTTCGGAGTATCCAATGTCAATTCCGAGGCGGGTATGGCATCCGTTGTGGCAAATATCCAGAGCATGAATCCCGGATTTAGGCCGCTGAATGCCTATTGTCTGATGCTGTTCTGCCTGCTGTATGTGCCCTGTGCCGCCACAGTGGCCACAGTGAAAAAGGAAAGCGGTTCGTGGGGCTTCACCCTGAAAATGATCGTTTTCCAGATGATCCTGGCATGGGCGGTGTCTGTGGCAGTGTTCCAGGCGGGCAGTTTGCTCTGGTAGGGAATGGTCAGGATTTCCAGAGAATGATAGACTCTCGGAATCTCTTTGTGCCTGATTTTGCGAGAAGATTTTTGTGGGACGTACGCCCCATAAATTTGTGTGCAACCGGCGGAAAATAGGCCGCGAAGGCATGTGCAGGGGAGATTTCGAGAGGCTACAATATAGAAAAGGAGTAGGAGAAAGCGTATGAAACTGATTTATGAGAATCCCCTTGCATGTGAGGAGGATGTAAAAGACTTTATTTTGGAGGGCCAGGCGAAGATTTCTTTCCCCAACGGCAGGATGCAGTTGGAAAATGCCATGGATGCGGAGAACGGACAGAAGGCAAACTATGTGCTGTGGTGTCCGGAGGATTTTCCCTCTGATGTATTGATCACATGGGATTTCCTGCCCATAAAGGAGCCCGGGCTCAGCATGTTGTTCTTCGGAGCCCTGGGAAGGAACGGAGAGGATATCTTTGATGAAAAGCTGGTAAAGAGAACAGGAGAGTATGATTTATACCATCACAGTGACATCAATGCTTTTCATGTGTCCTATTTCCGGAGGAAGGAACCGGACGAGAGAGCTTTCCATGTCTGTAATCTGCGAAAGAGCTATGGACTTCATCTGGTGGCGCAGGGCGGGGATCCCATTCCTGACGCGGACGAGGTGAAGGAGCCTTACAGGCTGGCAGTGAGAAAGGAGAAGAATATCGTTACCTTTTCCGCAAACGAATTGGAGCTCTTTCGGTTCGAGGACGACGGGGAAACCTACGGGCCGCTGCTTCAGGGCGGTAAGATCGGTTTTCGTCAGCTTGCGCCATTGATTGCGGAGTACTGCAATTTGAAAGTTTACGATATAAACGGATGAGTCCTGTTGCAGGTGAATACCTGCAGATGAGTTTCTTAAGGCACGGATTGCCAAAAAATGACAATTGATTATCGAAATTTCAAAAAAACAGGATCAGCATTGCGGATAAAAGGTATCCGGAAAAGCGGAGGAATCACACGGAATGATTTCCGGAAAGCCGATTGGAGATTTCGAGAGTATATACTATTGAACAGGAGAATCAAATGTATCTTGATTTATCGGGGAAATGGAAGATCGAACTGACCGCGGACAGCGGGGTTCAGACGGGAGAAATTGTTCTGCCGGGCAGTCTGCAGAGCGCCGGTTACGGTAATCCGGTCACTGTGGATACGCCATGGGTCAGCGGACTGCATGATGCATTCTGGTATGAGCAGGAACCTTTTAAAAAGGGGAACGGTGAGGAATGCCGGGTACCCTTTTTATGCCAGCCGGTGAGACATTTTGTCGGAGAGGCCGTATATGAGAGAGAATTTCAGGTGGAAACAGAGACTGAGGAAGACTGGACACTGCGGATCGAGCTGACCAGATGGCGCACCGGAGTCCGGATCGACGGGGTGCTGAAAGGGGAGGATTGCTCTCTGTGCACTGCTCATGAGATCAACTGCGGCAGATTGTCCCCGGGAACCCATGTCATTCGTGTGTCCGTGGATAATTCCATGCAGTATCCCTATCGCCCGGACGGGCATGGGGTTTCCGATGCTTTGGGAGCTACCTGGAACGGCATGGCGGGAGAGATCGCCCTGATGACAGAGAGTGAGTTGCAGGGGAGGCGGAGTGAGAGATCCGCCTATGCGGAGGAGCATCCGCGACGCATGGAAGTGAGAGAAGGAAATTTCTACGCGGATGAAGAGCCTTTCTACTTTCGGGCCACTCATTTCGGCGGAGAATATCCCATGACGGGATATCCCGAAACCGATGTGGGATGGTGGAAGAAGATAATGCGGAGGATAAGGGAGTGGGGATTGAACAGTATACGCTGCCATTCTTACTGTCCTCCCGAGGCGGCTTTTCAGGCGGCAGATGAGGAAGGGATCCTTCTGCTGGTGGAGTGCGGCATGTGGAATGTGTTCCGGGAGGGGATTCCCATGCTTGAGATTCTGAGACGGGAGACACGGCGTATCCTGAGACAGTTCGGGCATCATCCGTCCTTTGCCTTCTTCTCTCCTTCCAATGAGCCCGGAGGAGAATGGTACCGCCCTTTGCGGGATTGGGTGAAAGAGACAAGAGAATTTGACCGGGAGCTGGGATATGCGGGCAGGAGACTTTACACCGCTCAGTCGGGATGGTTCTATGATGTGCCGCCGAAAGAGATTACGGGTACGGACTTTATCTACTTTCACCGTTCCGCTTACGGTCCCATCAGGGGCGGAAGTATCCGCAATGCACAGGGCTGGAAGGGAAGGGACTACAGCCCGTCGCTGGAGGGAGCCGATCTTCCTGTTATCTGTCATGAACTGGGGCAGTGGTGCGTGTATCCTGATTTTCGGATCCTTTCCAAAATGGACGGGTATCTGCGCCCGCGTAACTTTGAATTGTTTCGGGAGATTGCGGAGGAGAATGGGTTATTGCCCCGGGAGAGGGATTTTCTGTGGTGTTCCGGAAGGAATCAGCTCAGGCTTTACAAGGAAGAGCTGGAAGCCAATTTCAGAACCCCGGAAATAAAAGGTTTTGAACTGTTGGATCTGCATGACTATGCGGGGCAGGGTACTGCACTGGTTGGTTTTCTGGATATTTTATGGGAGAATAAGGGGTATGCGGCTCCTGAGGAGTTCAGAAGCTTCTGCGGAGATACGGTTCTGCTGGTACGGCTGAGCTCTTATGTGTGGAAAAACAGTGATCGTGTGGAAATCCCGGTGGAGGTCAGCCATTTCGGGAAGAGGGATATCGTTGAAGAAACTTTGCGCTACCGGCTGACAGAGGGGAAGGGCGCAGAAAGATACGTTCCACGGGAGAGCGGTGAAGTGCGGAACGATGATCTGGCAGAGAGCAGGGAGGCAGGGGAATATGCCTCACAGGAGCGGGCAGAAGCCGGGAAGGATGATCCGACGGAACAGGAGAGGGTGATCGCCTCAGGACAGATCCCGAATGTCAGTGTCACCCGCGGAAGCTGCAGGCAGGTGGGCAGTATTGTGCTTGATCTTTCCGTGATAAAGAAAAGCAGCATGGTGACTTTGGAGCTGGAGATGGGAGAAGTGCGGAACAGCTGGCAGCTCACCGTATTTGTGAGACCTGAGACTGATCCGGTCAATCCCCTTGATACTGTTTATGAAGTGAAAGAATCGGATGATGCCAATAGATTGGATGCGGATCATAAGACAGGCAGCCTTGATCGGAATCCCATGACTGACATGGCGGATAGCAACAGGGCTGGTGATGGGAACCGTGGGGGCGACAGGCTTGGTGCGGGGAGGCCGGATCAGAGGCTTGTATATACCGGGAAATGGGATGAAGCAAAGGAAGCTTTGTATCAGGGATGCAGAGTTGTGTATGCCCCTCATCTGTCGGAGTTGTCCTATGAGTGTCCTGCTCTGTCCATAAAGAATGTATTTTGGAACGGGCAGATGGGACCGGCGTGGATCAGAAGTCTGGGGCTTGTGGTGG
>CAMWWF010000150.1 GCA_947177885.1 uncultured Lachnospiraceae bacterium | reverse complement strand
TTAAATATTCTTTATTGGAGAATGCGGCAGTTCCGGTCTTCAAAGCATCCGGCAGCGCTCTGCACGCATATCCGGTGAGAGATTTTATCTTATTCCAAGTACCGTCCGTATAAATTTCATAGACCCGGACGGAATTGCCATCCATATAGACTCCCTGTTCCCGCCGGGATCTGCCGTCCTCCACATAAAGAATGCCATCTGAGAAATACAGAAATCCCCCCGGCTTCTCCTTTTCTTCTATGCGCTCATACCCGGTTCCATCCGTGTTTATGACAGAGAGGATCTCGGTTATACGGCCTCTGGCCCACCAGCTTTCCAGAAAGAATATCCTGTCTCCTGCCAGCACCGCACTTCCGCTCAGAGATACCTCTTCCGTCTCGCCGCTTTTCCATATGACAGAAGCATCCTGATTCTCTTTGGAGATTTTCCTGATCTCACATCCGTTATAAAAATATACAAAATCCTGATCCTCCAAAACCGCTCCGCTCCGTGCCGTTCCCTCTATAAGGCGTCCTGATTCCGACAGCATCGCCGCACAGGCTTCTCCTCTTTTCACCGTACAAACCGCGCCTGTCCCCACAGCCGACGCCATTTTACCCAACAGCGGCAGTGCCTGGTCTTCCCATACTTCCTGCCCCGAAACTGCTGCCCACATCTGTTGCGGAGAATTTCCTGCTCCCTGCTCTGCCTGCCACAGATTTTTCATCAGCATTCGTTTCCGAAGTGCAGGCTGCTTCCAATCGTCCGTTCTGCTGCCTGCCAATATGACCGCCATCGCCACAAACAATGCTGCCCACATGATTATGGTCTTTTTCTTAAAATTCATCCGTATATTCCTCAAGGTTACTCTGCGAAAACACCTTCGCCGCTGTCAGGCATATCTCCCGCCTGATAAAAATGCTGCCTGATCCCATAAAATCTTTTTTATCCTTTTTATTTTAGCACGCACATAATCCTGCTTCAATATCCCGAAACAAAATCTGGAACAGCGGATTTACCGGTTCACCTCCGAAACACAGGAACCAAAACCCAGGTTATATATTGAAACCATTCTTTCTGGCATTCAGTCTGTAACTGTGATATAATTTCGAAAAAGAGACATTTTCGGCTCTGCGATTCCTCTGGGGCGAAGCCGATACAATATGCCAAACGCAGAAAGGTGATCAGATGAACAGGGAAAATGAATTGATAAACGGCTCCCTGAGAGAAGCGGTTCTGAATTATGTCAAAAAGAAATACAAAAGCCGGATAGAATATCTCTGGAAAACTTCTCCGGACGCCGCCGTTTTCCGCCATGAGGACAATCAGAAATGGTACGGACTTGTAATGGAGGTATCCCGGAGTAAATTCGGATTTCCGGAAGAGGGATATGTCTGCACCCTGAATGTCAAAACCGACGATCCCATGCTCCATGACATCCTGCTTCAGCAGAATGGCTTTTTCCCGGGTTATCACATGAGCAAGAAAAGCTGGATCTCCATTCTTCTGGACGGAACCGTCCCCTTCGACAGGGTCTGCGACATGATCGATATGAGCTATCAGGCCACAGCCTCGAAAGAAAAGAAAGCAAAGCTCAGACCGCCAAAGGAGTGGATCATCCCGGCCAACCCGAAATATTACGACATTGAACACGCCTTTGACGCCACAGATGTCATTGACTGGAAGCAGGGAAATGGCATCAAATCAAAAGATACCGTGTTTCTGTATGTGGCCGCACCGATATCTGCAATCCTGTACAAATGTAAAGTACTGGAGACCGATATTCCACATCACTATCAGGATGAAAACCTTACCATCAAAAGTCTGATGAAAATAAAGCTGTTAAAACGGTATAAGCCAGATCGTTTTCCCTTCGATAAGCTGAAAGCGGAATACAACATTTTCGCTGTCAGAGGCCCCCGCGGCATTCCTGACCGTCTGAGTCAGGATTTAAAAAAAAGATCGAATGGAGCACCAGAGCGTGTTTGAAAAATACTTTCCCCGGGATGTACGTCACACTTTGCGGGATGCAATTATCAAACACGCTCTGATATACGATCCTATCATAAATCCTTTGCCAGATCTTCTTCACAGTCCCGGATAAAATCCAGTATCCGACAGGCATCCTTTGCAAGCTTTGTATCCTGAATGCCCGAAAAATATGCCGCAAACAGAATTTCGATGCATTCCGCCACGCAGCAAAAAGCCTTCTTTTCCTATACTGAAAGCTTTGTGATACTTTCATAGCCTGCAAGAACCGCTTCCACATTTTCCAGCCATTCTCTCCGGGTAAACGCTTCGGAGGTTTCTTCCGCCAACAGGCCTGCCAGAAAATAGCACAGGTCAAATATCCTTATATTTTTCTGGCTCAAGTCAAACCTACCAAATCAGGAAATCCTTCTCCAGAAGTCTCAGAATTCCTTCCACCAGAAAGTAATCCCCGTAAATGATGGGCCCCTCTCTGTCGGAAGCCCTGTCATATCGTGCGCTGCCCTTCGTAGTGATCCCGTCTTCCTCCGCATTCCAGTTACAGAAACGCTCTGTCAGCCTTTGCAGCAGCTTTACCGCCGATTTCACATAAAGAGGCTTCTCCGGCTCCGGTACATGCTCCGATAGCTCCAACAAGCCGCATGCCGCGCAGGCTGCCGCCGTATTGTCATAGTAGACAGGCTCTGAAGGCGACCTGAAATCAATTACCACATCATAATCCGCCAGAGCCGCATTTGCCAGAAAATAATGGGCTGTCCGTTTGGAGGCGTCCAGATATTCCTGTTTCCCGGTGTGTTGATAGGATAATGCCATGCCGTAGATCGCCCAGGCCTGTCCTCTGGTCCAGGAAGAACCCTCTCCATACCCCTGTCCCCCGGGCTTCTTCGTCACTTCCCCTGTCTCCCTGTCAAAAGCCACGATGTGATTGCTGGAGCCGTCCGGTCTGAGGATCTCCTGCAGCGCCATATCCGCGTGTGCCATAGCAAGCTTCTTCCATGCGGAATCTCCTGTGGTCTCACTGCTCCAGTAAAGGATGGGCAGGTTCATGAGACAGTCGATGATCGCCACGCTGTCTTCCCCGTGGTTCCAAGCGCGGAAATAGTTTCCCGCAGGCTGAAAACGGCTCGCCAGGATCGCCGCCGCACGGAGCCCCCGCAGCCTGGACTGCTCATTTCCCGTCAGCCGGTAATCCGCCACCGCCGTATGGAGCCACATAAAACCGATGTCATGGTCAAGCCCCGTGTACTCCTCCAACGCCCGGTCCAGTCTTGCCTCCGTGGCCGCTGCATTATCTGCATAAGTCTGTTTTCCTGTGGCATGGTACGCCTGCCAGAGAATCCCGCTCCAAAAGCTGTTGGTCCACCAGGTCAGATGTTCCTCACCCATGTCCTCATATCTGCCATCCACGGGAATATAGGGCATTTTACTGCCCAGGCGCTCATTCTGCGCCGCGATCTTTGTCTCCAGCTTCTCCCATGTCTGCTGTGCCCATTCCCGCTCCTGCGGGGTAATTTCATATCTCATATCACTATCCTCATCTTTTCTTCCTCTTACTGTTCCTGAATAATCTTATACAGCAATTCCCCGGTCTGAACCATTTTTCAAACACACTCTAATCATTACTTGTAAAATTCAAACGCATAAAGCAGTGCCAGGATAGAAACCCCATCCTTCGTTTCGTGCTTTTTCAGCAGCTTTATGACATCGGGTTTTGAACCCCACTTTTTCGTTTTTACCTCATTCTCATCAAAGTCCATGGACTCCGAATCAATTCTTGCCGCAAAAACATGGCATATACCGTCGGACATTCCGTTCGACGGGTTATGAGTGCATAAAAAGGTCAAATTCTTAACCGTGCATCCCGTTTCCTCCCGGCATTCCCGGCGGGCGGCCTCTTCCTTTGATTCCCCGGCTTCCACGCTGCCTGCGGGGATTTCCCATTCCAGACGCATCACGGTATAACGCTTTGACCGGATCAACAGCACCTCTTCCTTCTCGTTGAACAAGACAATGCTCACTGCTTCATGAGGATAATGGATCTGATGATACTTCCCTATGACAGAGCCATCGGATAATCTCACCCTGTCCGTATAAAGGCAGACATAGTCGCTTTCGTAGATTACTTTTCTTTCCAAGCGTTCCGGCAATGCCCTCTCGTCCATCTTTCCTCCCTCTTGTCCCACCCGTACACCCGATGCTTTCCTTCACCGGAGATATACTGCGGAGTCCTTATGCCTTCCGGAAAGTGCTCTCATCCAGATCCGACACCAGCTTCACTGCTTCCTCCATAGTTGCCGGCAGTTTCTCCCGGATAAAGTCCAGCGCCATGATCACATTCAGGCAGAACTGGGCCACAAAGTTTGTAGTGATCCAGGGGATTTCCTTCAGCTGCTCCTGATTACCGCAGTCCTTTAAAAAGCTATGGGCAAATCCCTCATGGTTATCACCGTTTATCTGGGTATGCAGCAGTATTTTCCATGTCCGCATGGCCAGCACATCATCCTTTAAATACCACGCTCCATACGCGGCAATACCTGACGCCATAAAGGGCAGGCTGAATTCCCGGCTGCCCACCAGGCCGTTGGATTCCTCCAGCTGTTCCTCCCTGGGCAGATAATAGAACCTCCCCAGATCCGCCACCATGTGCTTCCATTCCTCGTCTTCCATCAGGTCGCCCAATTCCGTCCACACCTGGGGCGCCCCCATACAGATCTGCAGATGACAGCCTCCCGTGGTCCTTTCGCCGATATAACGCAGATGACAGGTCTCCGGATCGAATTCAAAGTCCGGCCCCGATACAAGCTTCAGCGGAGCCTGTCTGATATCTTCAATACCCACCCGGATCTTTTCCAGATAGCGCCCGTCATTAAATCTCTCCCATCTGGTCATCCAGTTGGAACACAGGGAGGACCAGTCCGGCCCGCTTCTGGCATGGCTGGGATATACCATATCCTTCTTATCGAAGAAATCTCCCAGGGGATCCTTGTTCAGAAAGCTCAGTTCATTATCCTTTAATTCCTCAAAGATATCCTCCAGACGTCTGTCCCCCGTCATATAGTAGAGATAACGGTGGTGGGATGCCATGGCAATCCGGGCCTCCTTACAGGGGCAGCCCCAGTGGCGCACATTATGTCTGGAACCCAGCCCCTTATATTTTCCCATATGGTACACATCCACCTCGGAGGCATGGCGGGAAAGCTTCTCCGCAAAGGTAAATACATCCTCCCTGCCCGTCCGCATAAAATAAAGCCACAGCCACAGGGTGGGCACCAGCTCTGTGTTATCCCACGCATAGCCGCCGATATCGTATTTCCACTGATGACGTACTTTATCGTAAGTATGCATGATATCGCCGTAATTGAACATACCATACCAGCCGCGCTGTTCCACCTCTCCCTTATAAAAGTCAAAGGCACGCTCCAGCTGCTCCTCCAGCCACCTCTCCATCTCCGTATTTTCAGAAGGCAGAGACCAGTATCCGAAAGCCTGCATTTCATGATAGAACTCCGGTGTTCCCACATAGACAGGGGGCCTGTCTGCCTGTTCCGCGAACTGCAGCACCTCTTCGTCCCCGGGGATCATTTCATCGGAAAAGCTGACTATGCACTCATTGGTACAGGCAATGCCGTCCGGTGTGGCTCCCTTGTAATCATATCCCTCATAGCAGACCTGGTTATAACCTCTGTTGGCATAATGCCGGAAATCCATGGGCGCTGCAGAAGGTGACCAGAACCAGATACTGCACTCCGCCCTGTCGCTGTCCAACCCTTTCACCGTGTAACCGGAAGGATATTTCTCCCAGAAATCACGGATACATACCAGAACACTGCCTGCCCCGGAGCCATATGCCAGCGCTCCTCTGGTGCGATTTCCGTGGAGACTTTCTATGTAACAGCAGTTATCGGGCTCCAGTTTTTTCCGTATCATAAAATGGCTGGCGCTGTCCTGACAGACATCGTAGGCGCTCCAGTAAGGGGTATCCTGAAGCATCTTGTTGACATTGGCAAGTTCCTCCCCCTCCAACACCAGCTTCTCCCCTCTGATCTGTGCCTCATATAATTTCATTGGAACCGGGGGATGCCACGACATGACAGGTACCATAACCTCATGAAATACACCGTGATCTCCCTGAACCTTAATATGCCTGTTATAGATCTCACCGGACAGAGGCGTCTCAAAGGTGATCCCCAACCCCTTTAAGAAATCCCTGTCCTCGTCGCCGTCATAGAGAAAGGTATGGGTAAAATGCAAGGTGGGACAATCCCAATTAACCCGCATACGGATCACAAACGGCATTTTTTCCTCGCCGTCCTTATTCCTGTGACAACCGGTATATTTCAAAATGCACTGCAGCGCTCCCTGCTCTTCGATCTCTATTTCCTTTATCACTCCCGTATAGGGTTTCGTCACCTTCGCCTCATATCCGTCTATCTGTACAGGCTCCTCCAACTGCAGAACGGCTCTGCCCAAGGAGGCAGTTTCCCCTTTATCCGCATAGATCCTGTCAAACAGACAGTCGGATCCTCTGCTGACCCCGATACAATATCTTCCGTTATTTATCCGGATCTCTGCCCCTTCCTCCTCGATCGATATGCCGGGCAGTCCCAAAGCTGATATTCCCGCGCCGCCCTTCTCCCGGTCAGCCGCTATACAAACAACATGCTCTTCTTCCGGAAGGACTTCGATCTCCTCTCCCAACAGAGCACTCTCCGCCGTATGGGCAGTCCATTTCACGGAACCGTCAGGCCAGTAGGCTGTGACCCTTGACTGGACCGGCACCTTCTTTCCTTCCGGATCGGTACAGAGATAAACCGTCTTCTCCGTACATTTTCCCTTCCGCCACATACAGCCAAAAGTGGTATATCCTGACAGGGTGTCCTTCCTTAACCTTCTTAACTTCATACTCTTCAAAGCCTCCTCGTCACACATCTCAATGGCCTTTGTCCACTCTGAACAATTGCCACTATTTTCCCAGCAATTCCGCCATTTCCTCTTTGCTGTAAGCGTTTTCCATACAGGTTCTGCCTTCTCCCTCCGCAATACTCAGACTTTCCAGCATATCCTTATATGC
>CAMWWF010000149.1 GCA_947177885.1 uncultured Lachnospiraceae bacterium | reverse complement strand
ATCCGGTAAAACGGCTCAGCACATATGCCACCGGGATGCTGACGCACCACAGAAATACACTGTCAAAAAGGAAAGTCACAATGGTCTTGCCTCCGGATCTCAGCGTAAAATATGATGCATGGATAAACGCGGCAAGGGGCATACAGCCTGCCGCCACCCGCAGAAGCGCCGTGGCAAGGGTCTTCACGGAATCTGTGGTATTATACATCCGGGGGAACAGCGGTGCGATCAGGATCAGCACTCCGCCGATGGTCACACAGGAGAATACCGAGAAAGCCACCAGCTTCACATCCGTATCCTTCGCCTCCTCCATCTGCCCCGCTCCCAGAAGCTGCCCTATGATAATGGAGATGGCGCCTCCCATTGCCATATAGATCACGCTGAACAGATTGGTGATGGTGGTGGAGATATTCAGCGCAGCCACCGCATCCAGTCCCCGCATGGAGTAGCACTGGGTCAGGGATGCCATGCCTGCCGCCCAGAGGATCTCATTGATCATCAGGGGGAGTCCCTTCTTGAAAATATTCACCGTCAATTGACCGGGAATATTAAATTCCCTGTAAGCTCCCACAATAAAGGGCATACGCTGCGTATGCCTGTGAGTCCAGAATACGACGATTGCCGCCTGCACATACCGGGACACCACGGTAGCAATGGCGGCGCCCACCACCCCCAGTTCCGGCATTCCAAACTTTCCGAAGATCAGCAGATAATTCAGCACCAGATTTACACATACCGCTGTCACGCCTGCTGCCATGGGCACCTTAGTCTCGCCGCATTCCCGCAGGGTACTGGTATATATCTGTTCCACGCCAAAGGGCAGAAGTCCAAACAGCATTACCAGCAGATATTCCTTACCGTATTCCAGTGTAGCCTGCAATGCCGCGTCATTTCCCTCCCCGTGAAGGTAGAGCAGGATCAGTTGTTCCCCTCCCGCCAGAAAGAACAGGATACCCAAGATCACGATCAGCAGACAGGCGTATATCTTAAAATGAAAGGTGTGCCGCACTCCCTTATGATTCTTACACCCGTAAAACTGCGCCCCAAAGATGCCGACACCGGAAATAGCGCCAAAAATCGCCAGATTAAACACCAACATCAACTGATTGACAATGGCAATGCCGGACATCTGCTCCGTTCCCACGCGCCCTACCATAATATTGTCCAGCAGACCCACAAAGTTAGTGATACCGTTCTGGATCATCATGGGGACCGCCACTCCCAGAACCATTTTATAAAATGCTCTGTCCCCAAATAGCTTTTTGCGAATACTCATCTCGTTTCACCTTTCCACTTATCTCTCAACATATGGCAGGAGCGCCGATTTCCCACATGACATGCCGTGTTTCCAAACCGCCCTGCCCCAATGCGCAATGCCACTATTCTACACCACGAAGTACCACTTTGTCTATGTATTTTCCTGCCAAAGATGCCATCCGCTCCATTTCCTGTTTCGAAAATGCCGCCATATCCCAGGCGACGGGAAGCCTATCCCCGCTGTCCCGGTAAGCCTGCAGATAGTACACCCGGCTCCCTGCCAGCAGTCTGCCGATCTCCTCAAATTCTTCTACCGAATAGATCCCCTTTACCACAGTGGTACGGAACTCGTGGGAGATACCGCTTGTAAGCAGCAACCGGATACTCTCCTTTATCCTTTCCACATCGCATTTGGGACAGCCCGTGGCTATGGCGTAATTCCCCGGTGAAGCCTTGATATCCATCGCCACATGGTCCGGAAGCCCCTCCTGCAGAAGCTCCTCCAGCACTTCCGGCCTGTAACCGTTGGTGTCAAGCTTCACCAGATATCCCAGTTCCCTGCACTTTAGGATGAATTCCCTTAAGTCCCTCTCCAGAGTGGGTTCCCCTCCGGTAATGCAGATACCCTCCAATATTCCCCGCCGTTTCCTCAAATGCGCCAGCACCTCCTCCTCCGGAATAAGGGGTTGGCTTTCCGGTTCCATCACCAGGGAACCGTTCTGGCAAAAGGGACAGCGAAAATTGCAGCCTCCCGTAAAAACGGTGGCTGCAATATGTCCCGGATAATCCAACAATGTAGTTTTCTGAAAACCATGTATCTTCATTTTTCCCGTATCCTGCCGTGCGAAAACGCCACGCAGGTCAAAGCGCCGCGCTCAGGTCGTATCCACACAATCTTAACAAGACGTCATTTTCCGGGCAGTCTCCCATACAGTTCTGCCATATCCCGCATTTTCTCTGCCAGTTCTTTCGTAAAACCGTCTTTCTTCATACGCCACTGCCAGTTACCGCCCAAAGTCGAGGGGGTATTGATCCGTGCTTCCGATCCAAGCCCCAGATAATCCTGCATGGGAATCACAGCCAGATCTGCCACACTGGCAAACGCGGCACGAATGAACTCCCACTGAATATCCCTTCCCTGACAGTTTGCAAGATTCAGATAACGGTCACACAGCGCCTTGTCCGACTTTTCCAATTCCCGATACCAGCCCAGCACAGTGTCATTGTCATGGGTACCTGTGTATACCACACAGTTGTGCTCATAATTATGGGGAAGATAATCGCTCTCCTCCCTGGAATCAAAAGCAAACTGCAGCACCTTCATTCCGGGATAACCGGACTTCTTTACCAGCTTTAACACGGATGGCGTGAGAAAGCCGAGGTCTTCCGCAATGACTTCCTTTTCACCCAGTTCCCGTTTCATTGCCGCAAACAGAGCATACCCCGGCCCCGGTTTCCATTTACCGTTCTCCGCCGTGGGCGCCCCTGCCGGAATGGCATAATATTCATCAAATGCCCGAAAATGGTCGATCCGCACCACATCATACAGACGGTAGCAGAACGCCATTCTCTTAATCCACCATTCAAAGCCCGTCTTCTTATGATACTTCCAGTCATACAGGGGATTGCCCCAGAGCTGCCCGGTGGCCGAAAAAGAATCCGGGGGACATCCCGCCACGGCAATCGGCTTACATTCCCTGTCAAACTGAAACAGTTCGGGATTTGCCCAGGCGTCGGAACTGTCAAAGGCCACATAAATAGGGATGTCCCCGATGATCTGAATGCCCCGCTTATTGGCGTATGCCTTCAGCTTTTTCCACTGTGTCTGGAACATATACTGCTGGAACTGGTAAAATTCCTTTTCCCCGGCAAATTCTTCATTATATTTCTCCATGGCCCCGGGCTGACGGGTTCTGATATCCTCATCCCACTCTATCCAGCTCACATTGTCAAAGGAATCCTTCACCGCCATATACAGGGAATAATCCTCCAGCCAGAAGGCGTTTTCTTTCCGGAATCTGCAAAAGCCCTTATCTTCCGCGATCCGACTGTTCTCCCAGGCTGTTCTGAGCAGCTTGAACCGACTGTCATAGATCCTTGCGTAATCTATGGATTCCGCATCTTCGCCGAAATCATAGCCGTCACACTCCTCTTTGGTGATCCATCCCCTCCCGACCAGATCCTCCGGGTCTATGAAATAAGGATTTCCCGCAAAAGTGGAAAAGGACTGGTAAGGAGAGTCACCGTAGCCGGTAGGCCCCAGAGGCAGAATCTGCCAGCAGGACTGACCCGCCTCCTTCAATAAGTCAATAAAATGATACGCTTCTTTTGAAAAGCAGCCGATTCCATAGGCTGACGGCAGACTTGCCACCGGCAACAGTACACCACTCTTTCTCATAGTCAACCCCATTCCTTATTTCAATTTCCAGATATCTCTGTTGTATTCTTCAATCGTGCGGTCAGATGAGAAGAATCCCGCCTTGGCGATATTCACCAGCATCTTCTTCTTCCATGCGGTACGGTCTTCATAATCCGCGAACGCCTGATCCTTCACTTTAATATAATCCTCAAGGTCTAACAGTGTCATGAACCAGTCTTTGTTCAACAGTTCCCTGTGGAGACGCTCCAGATTCTCCTTATGTCCTGCAGCCATCGCCTGGGGACTCACGATAAAGTCCACAGCTTCTTTGATCACAGGGCTCTTCTCATAATAATCTCCGGATACATAATCCGCCTTTGCATAATGGGCGATCACCGTATCGCTCTTTTCCCCGAAGATATAGATATTGTCATCTCCCACCAGCTCATGGATCTCCACATTGGCGCCGTCGCTGGTGCCCAATGTGACAGCTCCGTTGAGCATGAACTTCATGTTGCCGGTTCCGGAAGCCTCCTTGGAAGCCAGGGAGATCTGCTCCGAGATGTCGCAGGCAGGGATCAGCTTCTCCGCATAGCTTACATTGTAATTCTCCACCATCACAACCTTCATATAAGGGCTTACCTGAGGATCCTTATTGATGATCTCAGACAGCACCAGGATCAGATGGATGATGTCCTGGGCGATCACATAAGCGGGGGCCGCCTTCGCGCCGAAGATAAAGGTCATGGGCCTTACAGGCTTTTTACCATTCTTGATCTCCAGATATTTGTGAATGATATACAGTGCATTCATCTGCTGGCGCTTATACTCGTGCAGGCGCTTTACCTGAATGTCAAAGATGGAATCACTGTCTACATCGACGCCTTCCTTCTCCTTCAGATAAGAAGCCAGAACAGCCTTCTTCTGCTGCTTGATCCTGTCAATGGCATCCAGAACAGCCACATCATCTGCCTTTGCCAGCAGCTTCTCAAGTTCTTTTGCGTCCTTCTTATAGCCGTCCCCGATGGTATCGGTCAGAAGCTGTGCCAGCTCCCTGTTGCAGGACAGCAGCCAGCGGCGGAAAGTGATGCCGTTGGTCTTGTTGTTAAACTTCTCGGGATAGAGCTTATAAAAATGATTCAGCTCTGTCTCCTTCAGAATATCGGTATGGATCGCAGCCACACCATTCACACTGTAACCGTAATGAATATCAATGTGAGCCATGTGTACGCGCTTCTCCGCATCAATGATCTGTACTCTGGGGTCCTTGTACTTCTTTGCCACACGGGCGCTGAGCTCCCTGATGATGGGAACCAGCTGGGGAACCACTCTTTCAATATAATCCAAAGGCCATTTCTCCAACGCTTCCGCCAGAATGGTGTGGTTGGTATAAGCACAGGTCCTGCTCACCACCTGCACCGCATCCTCTATGGTAAAGCCTTCCTCCCATGTCAGAATACGGATCAGCTCGGGAATCACCAGGGTAGGATGGGTATCATTGATCTGGATCGCCACATACTCGTCCATGCGGTACAGATCGCAGCCCTTCTCTTTCAGTTCCCTGATGATCAGCTGGGCGCCGTTGCTGACCATGAAATACTCCTGATAGATACGAAGCAGATTGCCCGCCTCATCGGAATCGTCGGGATACAGGAACAGTGTCAGATTCTTCTCAATGGCAGTCTTGTCAAAGTCAATTCCTTCCTTCACCAGTCCCTCATCCACCGAGTCTATATCAAACAGATGCAGTTTGTTGCGGCCATTGTCATAACCGATGACATCTATATCATAGAGGACGGAAGTCACTTTCCGGCTGCCAAAGGAAACGGTAAAAGATATATCAGTCTTATTCAACCATGAATTTTCCTCAATCCAGTCATTCTTCTCCGCCTTCTGCAGCCTGTCCTGAAATACCTGCCTGAACAGGCCGTAGTGATAGTTCAGGCCGATGCCGTCTCCGGGCAGTCCCAGTGTGGCAATGGAATCCAGAAAACATGCCGCCAGACGTCCCAGTCCGCCGTTGCCCAGGGAGGGTTCCGGTTCCGCCTCCTCAATGTCAGACAGCTTTCTGCCGTATTTTTCCAGTACCTGCTCCATCTCGTCATAGAGCTTCAGATTGATCAGATTATTGGACAACAATTTGCCGATCAAAAACTCCATGGAAATGTAGTATACTTTTTTACCACCGGAAATTACCGGCTTATCCGCCATCTCTTCCTTAGTCAGCTGCAGTACACAGTTGTACAGCTGTGCATCGCTGCATTCCGCAATGTTCTTCTCATACATTTTTTCGGTGAGTTCCATCAAACGTTTTTCCAGCTTCATACAATACCTCCTGATCCTTGTCCCGCTGTTTCTCCGCCGGGACCTTATTGTTCCTTCTGCTGTCAATAGCATTTGTTTTCCTATAATTTCCTATATTCTGTAGAATATCACGGGAAAACGATTTCTGCAACTTCTATTTTTATACGGCAGTGACAGATAGCAATCTGTCTGCAACAGTTCAGGCAGCCCCTCACGACATTCCCCGGCAGGGAGACTGCCGTATCTGATGTTCTGCCTTTTCAGCCTTCCTTTTCAGCCCTTGGATCACCGTGATCCTTCATTTGACGCATGATTCTTTTTGTTCTATACTATATGATAACAGGCTCTAAAGGCATCATCCAAAACGCGGCTTTACCGATGTATTTGCGAACCCCTGGGATCAGCATTTTCAGAACTTTTGATTCGATGTGCCGTGTTTTGCCAAGGCAGAATTTTCGATCTGATATACAGATTTTTACCGGATCGGAACTTTTCAATCTGATCTGCTGATTTTAACGGATCGGAACTTTCCATTTGATGTTCTGTTTTCTGTGGGTACAGAATGAACGGAGGCATTATGGCTGTCATAAAAAATATTCAGGAAAAATACATGAAGGAAGCTCTGAAGCAGGCGAAAAAGGCATATGCACTGGGAGAAGTCCCCATAGGCTGTGTCATCGTCCATCAGGGAAAAATTATCGGGCGGGGCTACAACCGCCGCAACACGGATAAAAGCACACTCTCCCATGCGGAGATCACCGCCATCAGAAAGGCCGGAAAAGTAATCGGCGACTGGCGTCTGGAGGAATGTACCCTGTATGTCACGCTGGAGCCCTGTCAGATGTGCGCCGGGGCCATCGTCCAGGCCCGGATCCCCGAGACGGTCATCGGATGCATGAACCCAAAAGCAGGCTGCGCGGGCTCCATTTTAAATATACTGGAGATGCAGGAATTCAATCATCAGGTGTCCGTCATCAGAGGCATCCTGGAACAGGAATGCAGTGAAATGTTAAAGACCTTTTTTGCGGAGTTGCGGGTACGGAACAAGGCGGAGAAGGAGGCGAGAAAGCTCCTGTGACTCATTTTTTTCGCACTGTCAGTGTAGATCCGCTGCAAATCCT
>CAMWWF010000148.1 GCA_947177885.1 uncultured Lachnospiraceae bacterium | reverse complement strand
AGGATTTAACCTGCTTTCTTCTGCTAAGAAGAGCAACCGTTACCAGGAAATTTCTGATAAGACAGACCACCGCACCAACGGCTATAAAACCCGTAAAGAAAGCATGCTTGCAAAGCCGGACGCGGCAGCAAAAACATTTTTGGTTCTATTATCGTGACAACCAAAACAGGAATCCCGGTTAAGATTGTCATTGTACGCAACCGCAATAAAAAGAGTGAGTGCCTGTACCTCCTTAGCACGGACTGCAGCCTCAGCGATGCGGAAATCGTACGTATTTATGGAAACAGATGGTCAATTGAATTTATACTATTTTTCTTTCTATTCCACAAATATTTCCTGCCTTGACCGCTTTCGTCCGGGCTGTGCTCTTTCTTTCCGCTCTTTTGCATCTGATTCGCCATGGCCTGCCTGAAACCATGGCATTTCTCATCCGGGCTTGAAATGTGACACTGCAAATGCCATACTGGAGCATATTTAAAAATTGCTCTCTGACGAATGTGCGTCATGATTCGGCCCGGTGATGCAAACCGGAATATTAGGATAAACTGCAGATGAATCTAATGGTCAAAATCAACCGTTAACAGCGGAAAAAGTCTGCCTGGACAGGAGGATAACGGGAAGATGATACAGATGGTATTATTTCCATCCGGCTATTCGCGAATAAACAAAGTAGATGAAGACCTGCAAAGGGAATATGACGCCGTAACCAATACAGGTTTATACGAAATTTGTCTCTTTGGATATGAGAAATGGTTTCGTCAGGGACAGCTGGTATTATTGCACAAGCCTGAAAAACCGACTGCCGCAGTATACCGCGGCTGGATGATGAAACCGGAACAGTACGAACAGTTTTATCAGAAATTATATGACAACAACATACGATTGATCACCCCTCCGGAAGAATACAGGAAATTTCATGTGTTTCCCAATATTTACCCCTTACTTTCCGAAGATACCGCAGGAATGATGATATTTCCGGAGGGAAGCAGGATAGACCTTGATGCAGTCAGGAAGAGGTTTGAACGATTTATGGTCAAGGACTATGCGGAATTGGCAGATGGCAGCTGGAAGATCATAGAAGCCGGGGACGGTCAGGTGTCAGGGCTGTTGGAAGGACAGGACTACGAAGCTTTTTTCAGGGCGCTGTACCAGTGTTTTAAAGAAGATACATTCACCGGACAGCATCAAACGCCATCACAATGCCCGCAGGACAGACTTTCCACAATAGGGCAATGAACTACAGTCCTCAGCTTTTCATACCACTGTGCCTGGGCTTCCCACATCCTTGCGTACTGCCCGGGGCGGGCTGTTAATTCTTCATGGGTTCCCATATCCACGACCCGCCCGGCATCCATTACAAGAAAACGTGCATGAATGGTATCCCATCATGCACGAATGGTATGATCATTGTGAGAGCTCCTTCTCACGCTTCTTCTAATGGTTTCCCCGCCAGCGGCAGCGTCACTTCCGTGGCAAATACCCCCTGCTCACTCTGTCTGTTAATATAACCGTGATACTTGGAAACAATGCTGTCGATCCGCAGGATGCCCAGTCCGTGAAGTTCCTCCTGCAGACCCTGCTTGGAAGAAAGATACTGGGCACCTCTGCGCCTTACCGCTCCTTCCATGGAATTGATCACGGAAATATAAAGCTGTTTCTTGATGATATCAATATAGATGCGGATAAACCGGTCCTCCTTTTTCTCCACCCGCATACAGGCCTCCATGGCATTATCCAGCAGATTCCCGATCAGCACTGACAGATCCACTCCTAAGATCCCCACTTTCTGGGGAACGATCGCGGTCACATCCACCTGAATCTCATGATCCCGCATTAAAGTGAGCTTGCTGTTCAAGATCGCATCCACCATGACATTTCCCGTCTTTATGACCGTATCCACCGATGTCAGATCCTCCGCCAGCATATCCAGATACTTCCGTGCCTGCTCATACTCCTTCAGCTCCATATGCGCCTTCAGCACCTGGATATGATTGTGGTAATCATGGCGCCAGCCCCGCATTTTCCGGTATACAGTCTCCACTTCGTCATAGTGCTTGTTCACCAGTTCATTCTGGAATCTGCTCAGCCTGCGGTTCACATACCAGGGCATGAAAAAGACCCACAGTCCGGCATTGACCAATATCAATACTGCTGCAATTATAATAAATCGGAACATTTCTCCCATCCTTACAGTCTGCAATTCCACTGATCAGAGCAACCCGCAGCGGACAGCCATACTCACTGTCCCCGGGCATAGCAGCGGATAAAAGCCTCATTCACCGCTTTCCGCAGATTCCTGCTGAGAGGCACTTTCTGCCGGTTATCCATAACCAGTTCATCCTTCAATACCACGGACACATGCTGCAGATTCACCAGATAAGAACGGTGGCATTTGATGACTGCCTCATGACCCTCCAGCCGCTTCTCCACGCTGCTGATGCCCTCCTTTAACGACATCGCCGCATCCTGTGTATGCAGCGTACATCTGTGCCCTTCCGCCTCCACATACCATATGTCTCCCAGAGGCACACTGACATTTCCCTCATCCATCTGGAATAAAAACTTTTCCGCTTCCTTCCGTTCCATGGGAAGCCTGTCCAGCACAGAGAAGAATTTCCCCTTATCCAAAGGCTTCATCAGGTAATGCAGCGCCGTCACGTCATAGCCGGACTGCATGTATTTCTCATACCCGGTGACGAACAGTATGGGAATATCGCTGTCCGTCTCCCTGATATTCCTTGCCAGTTCCATACCGTTCATATTTCCCATCTCTATATCCAGGATCAGCACCTTATAATCTCTCTCGTCCTCCCAGGAAAAGAGGAAACTCTCCGCATTATCAAAGCAGTTCAGCTGCACCCGCAGCCCCTTTCCCGCTGCCCACTCTTCCACATATTTACAGAGAAGCTGCTGTTCGCTCTTCTCGTCGTCACAGATCGCTATTTTCATGATAATCTCCCCCTGCATGATATGACACACGTACCGTTCAAATTTCATGACAGCAGAATTCCGCGACTCACAGTATGCGGACAGATCGCGAAACCATAAATCAGAAGCCATTACCTATTGTCTGCTGCATTGGATAAAATTATAGCAGATAAATCCTGACATCCTGTGTCATATTTCTGTCCTTTGCCGACAGCCTCAACGGACTGTGGCAGCTGCTGACGGCCCGTCCCATGTAAGCCGGAGACCGGTTCTCTCCACTGTCCCCTGAGTTATGGTGTTATCGGCCCAAAATAACCGTGGCCTCATGTCCGTCAGATCAGAATTTCCGGGCGCAGCCTTACTCCCTGCCATCTTTCCGAGGGGATCACCGCCTTCGTCACCAGACATTCAGGATCCGGCGCCAGACAAAGGCGTGTCACCTCAAACACTCTCTCCGCATCGCACAAAATGCAGTCCGCATCTCCGAATTTCACCTTCTCTGCCGCTCCGGTATCGTAAAAAGCCTGCTCCAGCTTCACAAAATCCTCGGATATATGAGGCTGCGCGGCATTGTAATGCCGCCGCATATAGACCTGCTTCCTGACGCCGTCAGGCATGATCACATGGAACAGCAACGGTCTGTCCGACAGACGGTTGGGCACATTCAGCACCTCCTCCACACTGTGAATGAAAGTATTCCGCTCATGTCCCACACCCGCCAGCAGGATCTTCCCCTTTGCCTGCCGCAGCCTGTCATAACAGCCTCCCGGCGTACAGGGCGTGTTGCAGTTCTCCTCCCCCGCCACATAGGCTGCCGCATCCCTGCCATACGCCGCCACACTGTGAGTAGGGTGCAGGGAGCGCACCACTCCCGGACGCTTCCGGAACAGGTTTGTCAGCAATCCCACACAGGACTCTTCCCTCTCCGGGTCATAGACCGGATGCTCCTCGCTCATCTGCGCCCAGGTATGAGTGGGCAGAAGCAGAAGCCCCTGTTCAAAGTATTCCATCCATGTGTCCAGCACCGCGTCCGCGCCGCCTTCTACCTCCCCGATCGCTTTCATGGAGGAATGGATCAATACGGTATCCGTATTCTGCAAGCCCGCTTCTCTGAGCTGCCGTGTTAAATATTCCTTTGTATATCGCATATGATCCGCCGCCTTTCTGTCGAAATCCACTGTCGGCCACACTGATCCCATGTCACACTCTCTTTACTGTCAATATGTACCGTATAATCCGCCGCAGCTTCCATAGATTCGCCTCTAACTTATCATATCTGCTCCTGCAATATTTGTCAACTCAACACGCCGGGCAGGGCATATCCAAAAATACTTTTCGTTATGATTCAAAGGCTTATCTTCATCTTTTCATAAATTCTCCTGACTCTGTCACAGTCGCTCCCGTGCAGATACTGATGCCAGAACTGAAAAGAAGTCATCATATTGGCCGCATCCATGTGTCTTAACAGATCTTCCCTGGAAATGCTCTGCCCTGTAAGCTGAAATCTTTTTCTGCAATAGGATTCCGCCGCCTTCTCCCTGTCCATGGTAATTCCGTTCGCTCCCAGACGGCTCAGGAAAAAGCTGATATCCCCTGACGCCCCTCCCGCATTCACACCTTGCCAGTCACAGACCACGATATCACCGTTCTCCTTCTGCAGCAGATTATCCCAATGGAAGTCTCCATGATTCAAAACCTGCTCTTCCTCATGATGCCAGCCAATCACTTCATTTATATCAGCCGCCGCCTTCGTGAGTATCCCTTCATCGAACATACCTTCATGCTCCGCCAGAACCGAGCGCCACCCGGCAAGACAGCTTTCTATCTGATCTTCCCCAAGATACTCCGGCTGTTTCTGTTCCCGCCTTAAGAAAGCCGGGATTTCCTGTGTGTGTATCACTGCCAGCGCTCCCATGATCCTCTCAAGCAGCTCCTCACCTGCCTCCTCTCCGGAAAGCTCCTGATATTTCTTCATAAGGATCAGTATCTCCTGATCGGAGACCTGCACGTCCAACACCTCCGGGAGACAGGTCAAAATCTTTTCATTGCGTTTTTGTTCCCATAACCGATAAAAATGTGCTTCATTTTGATATAGTTTGTACACTTCCGGTTCAGGCAATGCCGCCCTTTGCACATACTTTAAAACATATTTCCCCTCTGTCTCCCAGACCAGTGCGCCGCTCCTGCCGTTCCTGATCTGACGTTTTTCATGAACGGAAAGATATTCTTCCACATTTGTGATATGCATTATGATACTCCTCCTGATTCTGTTTTATGTCCTTTTACATAATATCCTTTTCACAGGACAGATTCCTGATCCTGATTGCTCTTTTTATGATTTTCTGCCTGTACTTTTCACACGTATACTTATTGTACGATCCATGCTCGAATGGTACAATACATAAATGGCGGGAAAAGTATTTTACAAACACGCTCCGTCCACAGGACAGCGTTCGGACAAATCAGTGCAAACGGGAACAGGATTTTTCGGGTATGGTGCCTTATAATGATCATACACAGGAGGATACGCCGGCAAAGCCAGTTCCGGAAGTATGGAGGTCAACGTGTCGATACAGCTTATACAGCAGGCGATCTGCTACATGGAAGAACACATTTATGAAGACATAAATTACGCCGATGTTGCCGGAAGCGTGCATATGTCAAGCTATAATTTTCACCGGACATTCAGTTTTATTGCAGGAATGACCGCTAACGAGTACATCCGGAAACGGCGTCTCACATTGGCGGCCCGGGAACTGCAGGAAACGGATCTGTCAGTGATCGATGCCGCATACAAGTATGGCTACGAATCTCCGGAAAGCTTTTCAAAAGCTTTCTCACGGTTTCACGGCTCCACTCCAAAGCAGGCAAAGCGAAAAGGCACAAAGCTTCATTTATTTAATCCTCTTGTCATAAAAATCATACTGGAAGGCGGTAGTATTATGGATTACAGAATGGAACACAGAGAGAGCCGGAAATTTCTCGCATTGGTGAAAGCTTTTCCCAACGAGATCGTCAATGATGACAATGATCACAGTATCCCCGATTTCTGGTCGGAATGTTCTGCAAAAGATCTGATCGGGCCTATGCAGCGGCTCTGTCCCGAAGGGAAAAGAGATCTGTACGGTCTGTGCAGTCCTGCGAAATCCGGTGACACCCATTTCAATTACGGGATCGGTATTTTGATCCATGAAGACATTGATCCGGCGAAGTTAGAGCAGTTCACATCCAACGGTTATTCTATATGGCAAGCGGAACCTGCCGACTATGCGGTATTCAAATGCTTTGGCTCTGACGGCAGCTGCCTGGGTGAAACCTGGAGCAAATTTTTCAGGGAATTTTCCCCACAGACAGGTTATATTCAGACGGACGATACCGACTATGAAATCTACTTGGAGAAGGGTGAAAAGGGGCTGTTCTGCGAGTTATGGGTTCCGGTCAAGAAGGGTTGAGACACCGGAAATCTGTTTAAAACAGCAGCCAGGGATCTGCCCTCAAACCGGAGTAGGCTGCAAAGCCGAAAGAAAATGTTCAAAGCCGCCTTGCATTGCAGGGCGGCTTTCTTTATGAACAGAGATGCTTAAGAAAAGAAAAACCGGAACACTGGAGAGATTGCCGTCCAATATGGCAGGCTCACTCCGAAAAAATTATTCACTTAATAATTTTACCGCCCATTCCTCTGCCTCTTTATCCGGTTTTAGGATCAGTTCCTGCCACTGCCCCTGATAATACAGCCCGCCGCATCCGGCGCTGTTTTTTCTGTTTCCAATAATATGATCCGGCATCAAAAATTCATATTCCCGCCAGGTTGCAGGAGTTTTCCCTTCCATAGTTAAAACCCGGTCCTCTCTGTAAGAAAGAACACCGCACCCCGGAAGGGATGGACATAAACTTAATTTTTCACTTGCAAGATACAGGGCATTGCGATCCGATCGATATCTTTCAGGATCAGCATGGGGATGCCAGCTGCATTTCCTAATTTTTTCAGGCGTATCCAATATTTCCCCTATTTGCAGATAACTATGAACCATATGAACCGCGCCTTTTCCACATGCGAATCTTAAAACTCCATTTTTATCATATTCTGTCTGCCGAAAGATTCCGAAAAACAGGAACAAATC
>CAMWWF010000147.1 GCA_947177885.1 uncultured Lachnospiraceae bacterium | reverse complement strand
GGGGATATCAATGCCACGGAACTGGTGGCTTCCATCGTGAATCAGAAGGAAAACCTGGTGGAGGGGATCCGGTATGCCCAGGAGATCATTGACGGTTCCATGACCATACTGATCATGACGCCCAAAGGGATCTATGCGGCGAGAGACCGTATGGGAAGGACTCCCGTGGCGATCGGTAAGAAGGAGGGAGCCTTCTGTATCTCCTTTGAAAGCTTCGCTTATCTGAATCTGGGATACGTTGAGGAAAGAGAACTGGGGCCCGGCGAGATCGTGGTGGTGACACCGGAAGGCATAAAAACATTGGTGCAACCCGGAAAAGACATGAAAATATGTACTTTCCTCTGGATATACTATGGATATCCTTCTTCTTCCTATGAAGGTATCAGTGTGGAAAAGATGCGGTATAACTGCGGAGCCATGCTGGCAAAGCGGGATAATGTGGAGCCCGATATCGTGGCGGGTGTACCGGATTCCGGAACGGCCCATGCCATCGGTTACGCGAATGAGTCGGGAATTCCCTTTTCCAGGCCTTTTATCAAGTACACTCCCACCTGGCCCAGATCCTTTATGCCTACGATTCAGACCCAGCGGAATCTGATCGCCAAGATGAAGCTGATCCCCGTGCATGATCTGATCCATGGCAAGAGTCTGTTGCTGATCGACGATTCCATTGTCCGGGGCACACAGCTTCGGGAGACTACGGAATTCCTGTATCAGAGCGGCGCCAAAGAGGTGCATATCCGTCCCGCGTGCCCACCCCTTTTATATGGCTGTAAATACCTGAACTTCTCCCGATCCACCTCAGATATGGATCTGATCACCAGAAGGGTGTTAAAGGAGATGGAGCAGGAGGGCAGGGAGATTGACTTAAAACGCTATGTGGATCCGGATACGCCCGAGTACGCGGAGATGCTGCAGCGGATCGGAAAGCAGTTGAATTTCACTACCCTCCACTACCACAGGCTGGATGACATGATCGCATCCGTGGGCATTGACAGGGACAGGCTCTGTACTTACTGCTGGGACGGACGCGAGTAATGTGACGGCATAGCTTTGACAAAAAATGAGGAAAATAGTATAATCGAAATGTTTCATTGCGAGGTGAAGATTTATGCTGAGGTTATGCTATGTGGTAGTGATTTCACTGCCTTTTGTGATGTATTATATATGCAAGGCGCGGTATATAGAGAAGCACAATGAGAGTTTTTCCGAAGAACGGAGGTATAAGATGGCCCGCCGGTGTATTGCCATTATGATGCATAATGGCAGGATAAAGACGGAGAGCTCCGGGCAGGAGTCTCTGCCCCAGGAGGGAGGCTATATCATGTACTCCAACCATCAGGGAAAGTATGACACCCTGGGGATCATGATCTCTCATCCGAAGCCCTGTACCATTGTTATGGATGCGGACCGTTCCACACTTCCCATTACGAATTCCTTTATTGATCTGGTTCAGGGGCAGCGTCTGGACAAAACGGATATGAAGAGCCAGCTGAAGACCATTCTGGAGATCGCGGATGAGGTGAAGAGAGGGCGCAGATACATCATATTTCCCGAGGGAGGCTACGAGCACAACAGGAACAATCTGCAGGAGTTCAGACCGGGTTCCTTTAAGTGTGCCACGAAATCCCAGGCGCCCATTGTGCCGGTAGCTATCATTGATTCCTACAAGCCCTTCGGGATAAACTCTTTGCGTAAGGTGAAGACGCAGGTGCATTTTCTGGCACCCATATTCTTCGAGGAATATGCCCGGCTCACCACGCGTGAGATCGCGGAGCTGGTGAAGTCCAGGATCGCGGAAAAGGTGGACATGCAGTTAAATATGCGGTAAAACGTGTCAGCCCGAGTCATCTTATCTGCGGATTGTTTAAGCACGGAGGAATTATTGTTTACCATAAAGGCAAGATATAAGAAGAATAAATTCAGGAAGAAAAGGAGCAGACAGAATGAGTGTTCAGGAACTTAAGCCTGTGAAAGAAGGCAAGGTACGTGAGATTTACGATAACGGTGATAATCTGATCATGGTTGCCACTGACAGGATCAGCTGCTTTGACGTGATCCTTCACAACGAGGTGACTGGGAAAGGCGCGGTATTGACCCAGATGTCCAAATTCTGGTTCGATATGACGGAGGATATCGTTCCTAACCACATGATCTCCGTGGATGTTAAAGATATGCCGGAATTTTTCCGACAGAAGAGGTTCGACGGAAACAGCATGATGTGCCGTAAGCTGAAGATGCTTCCCATTGAGTGCATCGTCCGCGGCTACATAACCGGGAGCGGCTGGGCAAGCTATAAGGAGAACGGCACAGTGTGCGGCATCAGGCTTCCGGAGGGCTTAAAGGAATCCGACAGGCTGCCTGAGCCCATCTATACTCCTTCCACCAAGGCGGAGATCGGAGACCACGATGAGAATATCTCCTATGAACAGAGCGTGGAATACCTGGAGAAGCGTTTCCCCGGAAAGGGAGAGGAGTATGCCTCCAAGCTGCGCGATCACACGGTCGCTCTGTACAAAAAATGTGCGGAGTATGCATTGAGCAAGGGCATCATCATTGCGGACACCAAATTTGAATTCGGCCTGGACGAGGACGGAAATATGGTCATCGGCGACGAGATGCTGACGCCTGACAGTTCCCGCTTCTGGCCGGCGGAAGGGTATGAGCCCGGTCACGGTCAGCCCTCTTTCGACAAGCAGTTCGCAAGAGACTGGCTGAAGGCAAATCCGGACAATGACTGGACACTGCCGCAGGATATTGTGGATAAGACCATTGAGAAGTACCGGCAGGGTTATGAGCTTCTGACAGGAAAGCCCATTTCATAATGCGGATCAGATCATTTCCAGACCCCGGCAGAGACGGCGGAATTGATTTTGAGCGCCCCTGCCATCGCACTGCGTAATTAGCAGCGAATTCTTGCTTTAGAGAGTAAATTGCCACCGCATTGCCGTCGAAATCCTGCCTTGCACCGGCACGGAACATTGCGGGACGGTTTTATATGTTATCGGAATCCTGACGGATAAAGAACGGTAATTAAGAGAGGGCTCATCCCCCGGAGGGTTTGTTTCCGGGGGATTTTTCAGTTTATGGGAAACTGCGTCGCCGGACGCTGTTAATGATATTTACAGCAGTTTTACAATGCAGGGACCAATGATCTGCGAAGTATTTGTGGAAAATTGCATAAAAAGATCGGAATATGTATTGTGTTTTTGGAAAAATAGTTTATAATTTGGTAATAGGTATGTATATCCATTTGATAAAGTTCTGATGGTCAGAGACAGTAGAAGGAGAATTTTGTATATGAGTGAAAACGTGAACATGAGTAATCAGCAGAGTATTGAGAAGAAACTTACCGTTTCTATTGTCAAGGTGGCTTCCATGGCTGCCGTAGCTGCGGTAGTGGGACTGATCGCACTTATCGTTATAGCGAATCGGTATTCCTATGCTTTAAAGAATTTCGGTTTTGCACAGGGTGATATCGGTAAGGCCATGTTCGAGTTCGCCGATCTCAGGTCGTCACTCCGCGCCGCGATCGGGTATGATGATGAAGAGGCGATCCAGTCTGTAGTGCGGCAGCATGAGGAAGGGAAAGTAAGATTTCAGGAATATTTTGCCGATATAGAAAAGACCATCGTATCGCAGGCCGGCCGGGAGACGTATAGTGCGATCCAGTCGGAACTGGAAGCTTACTGGAAGCTGGACGAGCAGATCATGGCGCTGGGTGCGACTACGGACAGAGAACTCTGCATACAGGCGCAGAGTATGGCGCTCAGTGAACTGGCGCCGATATATAACAGTATTTACAGCCAGCTGGATGAGTTGTTAAGTGTCAAGGTAAATGAAGGAAACGAGCTCTCCGTAATGCTTTTGGCGGTTCAATGGATCCTGATAGCGGTGATTGTGGCTATTATCGTTATGGCAATGCTGCTGTCCTTCAAGATAGGGAAAGGCATTGCAAAGAAGATCGCAGATCCTCTTAAGAAACTGGGAGAGCGTCTTAAGACATTTGCGGAAGGTGATCTTTCATCCCCGTTCCCTATAATAGAAACCGGGGATGAAGTGGAGATCATGGAGAGGGACGCTTCGGAGATGGCAAAACATCTGGACGTTATCATCTTCGATATAGGCGAGGTGCTGGGAGAGATGGCAGCGGGAAATTACGCGGTCAGATCCAAGGCGGCAGAGAAGTACACTGGTGATTTTGCAAGATTGTATGAGTCAATGCGCGGACTGAGGGATCAGATGCAGAAGACTCTGATAGCGATCGGAGAGGCTTCCAATCAGGTAAATGCCGGTGCGGGAGATCTGGCGACCGCATCACAGTGTCTTGCGGAAGGTGCTACCGATCAGGCTCAGGCGGTTCAGGAGTTGCATGCGACTATTTCCGATATTACGATTGCAATGGAGAGAACCGCACAGCGGTCCGATGAGTCCTATGTGCAGGCCCAGCAGTATGCGGATCAGGCAGACGGCAGCCGTGAAGAGATGAATACCATGATGGCGGCTATGGGGCGTATCAATGAGGCTTCCACAAAGATTGGAAATATTATTTCCGAGATCGAGTCCATTGCATCACAGACCAATCTGCTGTCCCTGAATGCATCCATTGAGGCGGCAAGGGCAGGAGAAGCGGGCCGTGGATTTGCCGTTGTGGCAGACCAGATCAGAGAGCTGGCAGACCAGAGCGCCAAGGCGGCAGTGGATACCAGAGAATTGATTGAAGGATCTATTAAAGAGGTCGCGGAAGGGAACAACGCGGCCGAGCGTGCGGCGAATTCCATAGAGGCTGTTGTGGTGGGAATCAAGGAAATCGCAGAGTTCTCAAAGGATCTGAAGATCATGGTACAGGATCAGTCGGAGGCAATGCGTCAGGCGGAAATCGGTGTAAATCAGATTTCCGAAGTGGTTCAGAGCAATGCGGCGACCGCTCAGGAGGCATCTGCAACCAGTCAGGAATTGTCTGCGCAGGCTATCATACTGGATGAGCTTGTGGGTCAGTTCAAATTGTCGGAGTAGCTTACATATCAGATTTCTATATATTAGATCAGGGGCGGATTTCCGCCCCGCTTTTTTGTGTATGCGAAAAGGAATTTCCGTCTGCGTGCGCTCCCTCACATGTCCGCGGGAGTTCCTTTGCAGAACTCAGCGTGGCAGAGTTACTTCAAACATGACTCTGTTATGTTCCAGAAGCCGGGCGCGGATATTCCCTTTATGGAGTTCCACAATGGATTTGGCGATGGAAAGTCCCAGTCCGAAGCTGCCGTCAGAGGTCCTGGCTTTATCGGCCCGATAGAACCGCTCAAAGACTTTATCAAAATCACAGTTGGAGGCGGTGCGACAGTCATTGATCACCTGCAGATGGATCTGTCTGTCGGATATCAGCCTGACGGCAATCTTTCCCTTTTCATCACAATATTTTGCGGCATTGTCCATGAGAATGGATATCACCTGCCGTAGTCTGGATTCGTCGCCCAGACAGGTGATTTCATCCGCGATGTCGAAGGTGATGATCCGGCCCTGGGAATGGATCAGGTTTTCAAAGGATTTGGCGGTATCATAGACAGCATCGCTCAGGTTAATGCAGGAGAAGACAGGCCTTTGTTCTTCATCCATTTTGGCAAGGGTGATCAGATTTTGAACCAGAACATTCATCCGGGAAATTTGCTTGTCAATGCTGTCAAACCATTCGCTTTCCCCGTAGAGCATTCTGGACAGCTCATTGTTGGCGGATATCACGGTGAGAGGAGTTTTCAGCTCATGGCCTGCGTCAGTGACAAATTGTTTCTGTCTGGCATAGCTTTCCGCGATGGGCTTTACAGCGCGCTTGGAAGCCAGGATGATGATGAGCAGTACGAACAGAAAGCTTGACACTCCGATGACAATGGAGATCAGGAGCATGGTAAGGACAGAGTAAAGGCTGGAGGAAGCATTGAGCAGGCCGATAACGGTTTCGGATGTACCGTCGGAGCGCCGGATCGTGGTTTTGCAGAACTTATAATATTGATGCCATCCCTGTTCCTTCTTATTCGAAAAAATCCGGGAGACGATCTCGGAAAGCTCTGTTTCCGAATAATTTTCCGCGCCATCCTGATGGATTTCCAGAATTTCACCGTTCTCATCCAGGCAGACCAGACACCCGTCAAAGTGGATCTTTAATATGTTTTCAAAGCGCGGAATAATGCCGTTTTCTTTGGGATAGGGTGCATGGTCAAAGGGGGAGACCGGTTTCGGAGCATCGGAAAAGAAATCCGGATCAGGCAGATGCGCTTCTGGATCTGAGAAGTATTTCTCCGGACCGGACATGATCTGTTCCAGGCGGGAATCCAGCATTTTGTTCGTCTGATAAAAGGAAATGCCATTGACCGCCGCCATGACGGACAGGATCATGACAAACAGCGCGGCGGCAGTGATGGAAATAAATTTATTCTGTAATTTTCTGATCATAGGGAACCTCTTTTATTTTCCAGACAATAGCCGACGCCTCTGACAGCCTTGATATTTACAGGGGTCTTCAGTTTGTCAAATTTTTTTCGAAGATTGGAGATGTAGACCCAGACGATGCTGACTTCCACTTCGGAGTCCCAGCCCCAGATCTTTTCCATGAATTGGTCTGTGGAAATGACAGCGCCGGGGGACTGCATCAAAAGCTGCAGCATTTGAAATTCTCTGCTGACCAGCCTTATGCACGATTGCCCGAAGCTCAATTCACAGGTGGAGAGATCCAGCCGCAATCCCTCAAATTCCAGAAGCTCGCTTTGATAAGTGTCTTTCCTGCGGAGCATGGCCCGCACCCTTGCCAGCAGTTCACTGGCGGCGAAGGGCTTCGGCAGGTAATCGTCAGCGCCCGCATCCAGACCATCCACACGGTCCTCGATCTCGCCTTTTGCGGTCAGGAGCAGCACGGGAGTATTTACGGAGTCCGCCCGCAGGTGTTTCAGCACTTCCAGACCGTCCATGCCGGGCATCATAATGTCCAGTATGATGCCGTCATAATTTCCGGATACACCGTAGCTATATGCGTCATTGCCGTTTGCAACGGCGTCCACGGAGTAATGATTG
>CAMWWF010000146.1 GCA_947177885.1 uncultured Lachnospiraceae bacterium | reverse complement strand
TGGAGACGGTGATCCTGCCGGTGGGGGATGGGGTGACTTTGAGTGTAAAAAGAATGTAACGGTTCTTTTCTGCGGTACAGTCATACCGCACGGCGGAGCCGGAGCCAATATAACAGGAACCAGTGGAGAAAAATAATGAATTCCAAATTTACAAGGAAACCGGAACTTTTGATACCTGCAAGCAGTTTGGAAGTGCTGAAGACTGCCGTGGTCTTTGGTGCGGATGCGGTCTACATCGGAGGGGAAGCCTTCGGATTGCGTGCGAAAGCGAAGAACTTTTCCCCGGAAGAGATGGCGGAGGGGATCGCCTTTGCCCATGCTCACGGGGTGAAAGTATATGTAACGGCTAATATTCTGGCACACAATGATGATCTGGCAGGGGCAAGGGAATATTTTGCGGAGCTGCGGGATATGAAGCCGGAGCATTGTGACGCGCTGATCATTTCCGATCCCGGCATGTTCACCATCGCCAGAGAGACGTGGCCCCAGGTGGAGATACATATTTCCACACAGGCCAACAATACCAATTATGAGACTTATCTGTTCTGGTGGAAGCTGGGCGCAAAGCGTGTGGTCAGTGCAAGGGAACTTTCCCTCCGGGAACTGCGCACCATCAGGGAACATATCCCTGAGGAGATGGAGATAGAGAGCTTTGTCCACGGAGCCATGTGCATTTCCTATTCGGGAAGATGTCTTCTGAGTCATTATTTTACGGGAAGGGACGCCAACCGGGGAGCCTGCACTCATCCCTGCCGTTGGAAATATGCGGTGGTGGAGGAGACCCGTCCCGGGGAATATCTGCCGGTATATGAGAATGAGAGGGGAACCTATATTTTCAACTCCAAGGATCTCTGTATGATCGAGTATCTTCCGGAATTGATGGAGGCGGGAATTGACAGCTTAAAGATCGAAGGGCGGATGAAAACGGCGCTCTATGTGGCTACAGTGGCAAGAACCTACCGTAAGGCCATTGATGACTGTTTTGCGTCGGTGGAAACCTACCGTAATCACATGGAATGGTATCGCTCTGAGATATCCAAGTGTACTCACAGACAGTATACCACCGGTTTTTACTTTGGGAAGCCTGACCAAAATACTCAGATATATGACAGCAGTACCTATATCAACGAGTATAAGTATCTCGGCATGGTGGAAGAGAAAAAGGACGGCCTGGCGGTGATCGGTCAGAAAAATAAATTTTCCGTCGGTGATCATATTGAGATCATGAAACCGGATGGAAGAAATGTGGCGGTTGTTGTGGAAAAAATGTATGATGACGAGGGGAACGACGTGGACAGCTGTCCTCATTCCAGACAGAAGATCCGGCTGAAACTGTCGGAGGAACCGGAAGTCTGTGATCTGCTCCGCACGGCGGAAGTGTGATCTGCTGCCGGGAGGTGCGGTTAGAGCGTGTTTGAAAGGATTTAGTTGACCGGTGCGATATACCTATTGTACAATGTTTCTGGCGAACATCAGTAAAACGCTTTTTCAAAATGTTATGGCAAAATTTTGATAAAAATGAATTTTGGGTATTGCATTTTGGGGAAAAGTGGGTTATCTTATAGAAAATGAAACGTTGATTACATTGATTTCGGCGTTTCCGTACATCGGTATCTTATGAACAAAGATGTTCCAAGTAACGTAGGTTTACTTTGGGACTCTTTTTTTTACAGAGAGCAGACAGGAAGCCTGCTGGGCCGATGTAAGCGGTAAGAGCCTTATCCGGAGGCCCGAAAAGGCCGCATGGCTGTCAGGTCCGGATTTGCCGGTTAAGGCACTCTGTTTTAAGATAATGTGAAAAAGGAAAGGGAGAAGGAAAATGAGTGAAGTATTAAACGTGGAAGATATTTTTGCCAGTAAGGTATTTACCCTGGGTAAAATGAAAGAGAGACTGCCCAGAAGTGTATACAAAGAAGTCAAGAAGATCATGGAACAGGGAGGCGAGCTTTCTCCTGCCGCTGCCGATGTGGTTGCAAAGGCCATGAAGGACTGGGCGGTGGAGAACGGGGCTACCCATTATACTCACTGGTTTCAGCCCCTTACCGGTATTACCGCGGAGAAACATGATTCTTTTGTGACACATCCCGATGAAGAGGGTAAGATGCTCATGGAGTTTTCCGGCAAGGAGCTGATCAAGGGCGAACCGGATGCCTCTTCTTTCCCCTCCGGCGGATTGAGAGCTACTTTCGAGGCAAGAGGTTATACCGTATGGGATATCACATCCCCTGCCTTTTTGAAGGAGGACGCTGTGGGTGTGATCCTCTGTATTCCTACCGCATTCTGTTCTTACACCGGTGAAGCTCTGGATAAGAAGACGCCGCTGCTGCGTTCCATGGAGGCTGTCAGCCAGCAGGCGCTCCGCATTGTGAGGCTTTTTGGGAACACTGAAGCTACCAAGGTGGTGGCTAGCGTGGGACCTGAACAGGAATATTTTCTGGTGGACAGGGCGAAGTATTTGCAGCGTGAGGATCTGATCTTTACCGGTCGTACCCTGTTCGGCGCACCGGCTCCCAAAGGACAGGAGCTTGAGGACCATTACTTTGGCACGATCCGCGAGAGAATCGGTTCCTATATGAAAGACTTGAACACGGAATTGTGGAAACTGGGTGTCACCGCCAAGACTCAGCACAATGAGGTGGCTCCCGCACAGCATGAGCTGGCTCCCATCTATGAGACGGCCAATATCGCGGTGGATCACAACCAGTTGGTGATGGAGACCATGAAGAAGGTGGCGGGACGCCATGGACTGACCTGTCTGCTCCATGAGAAGCCCTTCGCAGGCGTGAACGGTTCCGGTAAGCATGACAACTGGTCCCTGGGTACCGACAACGGTGTGAATCTCCTGGATCCCGGCGATACGCCCAACGAGAATATACAGTTCCTTCTGGTGCTGGCGTGCATCATGAAGGCAGTGGATACACATGCGGATCTGCTGCGGCAGAGTGCTGCCGACGTGGGAAATGATCACAGACTAGGCGCTAACGAGGCTCCTCCTGCCATTATTTCCATGTTCCTCGGGGAACAGCTGGAAGATGTGGTCAAGCAGCTGGTGGAGACCGGCGAGGCGGCTCATTTGCTGGAGGGCGGCAAGCTGGAAACAGGCGTTTCCACACTGACCGATCTGGAGAAGGATGCCACAGACCGTAACAGGACATCGCCTTTTGCTTTCACCGGCAATAAGTTTGAATTTCGTATGGTGGGCAGCGCGGATTCCATCGGAAGCCCCAATACCATTTTGAATGCCATTGTGGCGGAGGCTTTCTGTGAGGCTGCCGATCTGCTGGAAAAGGCAGAAGACTTTGAACTGGCTGTCCATGACCTGATAAAGGAATACATGACGAAGCATCAGAGGATTGTGTTCAATGGTGACGGATATTCTGACGAGTGGGTAAAGGAAGCGGCAAGACGGGGACTGCCCAATATTAAATCCATGGTGGAGGCGGCGGCTACATTGACGACTGACAAGGCGGTCAGGCTGTTTGAGAAATTCGGTATCTTTACCAGGGTGGAACTGGAGTCCCGCGAGGAGATTACTTATGAGACTTATTCCAAGTCCATAAATATCGAGGCCCGAACCATGATCGATATGGCCAGGAAGCAGATCCTTCCCGCTGTGATCAGGTATACCAAGTCCCTGGCTGATACGGTGATCGCAGTGAAGGAAGCCGGCGCGGATGCAAGCGTGCAGGTGGGACTGCTGAGCGAGATATCCGTGAAGCTGACAGAAGCGAAAGCGGCTTTGGTGAAGTTGGAGCAGGTGGAGAGAGAAGCGGCTGCCATGGGTGATGTGAGGGAGCAGGCATTTTTCTACAAGGATGTAGTGTTTGCCGCCATGGAGGCGCTGAGAGCTCCTGTGGATGAGCTGGAGATGCTGGTTGACAAGGATGTATGGCCGATCCCTACTTACGGAGATCTGATCTTTGAGGTGTAAAAAAGAGAAATCTTAAAAAGTATGGAAGAGGTAAAACAGGGAAAAGCTGAGAACTTTGAGAAATCAGGCGCTCAGCTTTTTTCCTGATCCTTTTCCGTGTTTGCGTAAAAAAATAAATTTTTTGCATAAAAGGTATTGCAAATTGGAAATACTTCGTGTATAATCCATTAAGTAATGTAAATAGCGCTATCGCCAAACGGTAAGGCAACGGACTCTGACTCCGTCATTTCAAGGTTCGAATCCTTGTAGCGCTGCGAAACAGCGGTTGCGCTGCCAGAGACACCCCGGTGGAGAGATTCACCGGGGTCTTTTGTTATAAAATCAGGGTGCGGGATTTTAAGACTGAAATTTATGCCATCAGTAAGCAGTGATTTTTATAAAATTTTAGACAGACAGGTGGCTAAGGATAATGAAAAATGATATACTCAAAAATACAGAAGAGAGATTTTATGCAAGAAGCTAAAAGGTCAGGAAACTTGCAAAAGTACTTGTTATGTACGGATCAAGGGAAGTAATACTTTTAAAGGCTTTGGAGGATTTTTCAGGAGTTTATAGAGAAAAAAGAAAGGCTGATGTATCAGGTTACAGGTATGATATATAGGAAAGTCAAGGCGGCTTAAAAAGCGGCAGAGTGGAGAGGGCGATGAAAAGTTTTATTATAGAAAGTATAACACTTTCCAACTATAGGAAGTTTGAAAACAGTACAGTACTGATGCTTGGACAAATCCTATGTCAATGGATGAAATTGACGAAGAAAACCGGCAGCGTAGATGAGAAGCAGTTAGCAGGCTGCCTTGGACTGAAAGAGTGTATAGGAGAGGATGTTGATTATGACAAATTCACAGGCATGGGACTACGCAATAGGAATGATTAAAGTAGATGGGTTGGAACCTACGGAAGATTTTAAAAAGTATATTGAAAAAGAAAAGAGGGGAGAAGTCACCATGGAAGATGCGAAGCTCTTTCTGGATAAAAAATACAAAATAAAGGAGCATGTGGATGCGTGACCCTTATCTTTATGATGATATTCCTGTTCTCAGAAATAAATTGGGTATTCGTGATCAGGTTCTGCTTGATCATGCAGAAGCGGATTATGTTGTATACCGTTTAAAAGATTTGGCTTTAAATCCGCTAGGTGGGGACTATCACACTGAGCATTTACTGAGAATGGATGAATATATATTTTGTGATCTCTTTGAATGGGCAGGCGTACCCAGAACAATATCCATTTACAAAGAAGAAGACGTGTTGGGCGGTCAGTCGGTGGAATATTCTGACCCTTTAGACATAGTAAATGATGTGAACCATGCGCTTTCAGATATGAGGGCAAAAGAATGGGGCAGTATGTCCCTGTGGCAGAAAGCCGTTGAGTTTTGCGATTCTCTGGCACGCTTGTGGAAAATACATCCTTTCAGGGAGGGAAATACCAGAACCACCATCACGTTCTGCTGCCAATTTGCGGATGAAATGGGTTTTTCGTTAAATAGAAAGCTTTTTGAGGAGAACAGCATATATGTCAGGATAGCTTTGGTCGCATATAATGCGTATTTTTCTGATGGAACTGATTTCTCTAAAAAGGATTATTTTCAAAAAATAGTGTACGATGCACTTGGATGAAGAGATAAGAAATTGCATGAATTGTAATCCCGGCTGTAGATGGGTTGGTAACAATATAGGAAGAATTTATCTTTTCTGAGATCGATAAGTCAATTCCCCTCAGCCGAATTTGCCAATTCTTGATTTCATGAACAAACCGCCCCTGAAATGAAGGTCTCTGACTCCGTCATTTCAAGGTTCGAATCCTTGCAGCGCTGTGCGGCAGTGGTTGAGTTCTTTCGTATTTTATAGTGACAGATGACGGAGTGAAAGCTATAACATTGCATTTCTGGAGGTCATGTCCGCGCATCAGAGTATCATATATTTGGGTGCATGCGGCTTCTGTATATCAGGCGCCATTCGTTGGAGAAAAAAGAAAATCGGGGGATTCCTGTTCAGCGTGATATGGGAGGCGGGAGCCCGATATGTCCTGCCTTATTTCGTAATGCTGATACCTTATGTGGCCGAGAGTCTGGCGGATATCAGCCGTCGCATGTGGTGTGGCAAAACAGGGAGGGACGCGGACAAAAGGGAAATCTGTGATAAATAATGGGATTTGACCGGGAAATATATGGATCGGTTCAATGTTGGTGTTGCCACAATGTAAAAAGTGCGATATACTTTTAGAGAAGTTAAAGGATACGAAACGAGGAGATTCATATTATGCAAGAAGCATTAAAGGTGGCAAGGAAACACTTTTCCAGGCTGGGTGGGATGTTTATTTTGGGAACGATCATTATCTATGCGGTGCAGCTGATCCCCACCGGTTTGGTGAAGATGTTCCGACCGGAATGGCTGGAGGACGGCAATATCAGTCTCACACTGTCCATGGTACCGATGTATCTGATCGGTATGCCGGCTTTGATCGCGCTTGTGAAGACGATCCCGGCGGAGAATGTGGAAAAGAAGAAAATGAAATGGTGGCAGTTCCTGGTGGCTGTGCTCATGTGTTTTGGATTGGTGTATGCCTCTAATCTGGCAGGTACTGTCATATCCACTGTCATCAGCATACTAAAGGGAAGTGCGGTGCAGAATACACTTTTGAATATCGTTTCTTCCATCAGCATGGCTCTTGTAGTTTTATATATGGTAATCTGCGCTCCGTTTATGGAGGAGTATGTGTTCCGCAAACTGATCGTGGAACGGACGATAAAGTATGGACAGGGTGTGGCTGTAGTGGTATCCGGTCTGATGTTCGGACTGTTCCACGGTAATCTGAACCAGTTCGTCTATGCCTTTACACTGGGATGTTTTCTGGCGTTTCTCTATGTGAAGACAGGGAAACTGAAGATAACCATCGCCATGCATATGATGATCAATTTTATGGGTGGCGTGGTCAGTCTGAAACTTTTGGACATGATTGATCTGGACCGCTATATGGAAATTGCGATGAATGGCATGGATATGGATGCCTTAATGGCATATGTGGCTGAGAATGCTGCGGGATGGATTTTCTACATGCTGTTTGTGCTCTTTATGTTCGGCACGATTCTGACGGCACTGGTAATGTTTATTGTATGTTTTGCTACAAAGAGGATAAGGTTT
>CAMWWF010000145.1 GCA_947177885.1 uncultured Lachnospiraceae bacterium | reverse complement strand
GAATGTGATTGCCTACAACAAACTGGGTATCGGCCGTCTGATCTATCAGCTGCCAATTCCGCTGTGCAAGATGTTTATCAGGGAAATATTCGGCGGCAAGAGTCCGGATGAGTTTGACGAGGAGACTCTGACCACCATCCACAAATTTTTTGAGAACAGTCTGAATGTATCAGAGACCTCCAGGCAATTGTTTATTCACAGGAACACACTGGTATATCGTCTGGATAAGCTCCAGAAGAGTACCGGGCTTGATCTGCGCGTTTTTGAAGATGCCATCACCTTTAAGATCGCGCTTATGGTTGTAAAGTATATGAAGTACATGGAAAATGCAGACTTTTAAGTGACTGCGATGATTGCGAATGACCGGAAGGAAAATATATGGCGAATAAAGTAATGCAGAGAAGACGGCGGGAGCAGATGATAGAGGAAAACGGTGTCATTTATCTTAACAATGTGAGTAAATCGTATTCCACAGGCTCTCCCGCTCTGAATGGAATTTCATTGAGTATCGGGAGGGGAGAGTTTGTATTTATCGTAGGAGACAGCGGTTCGGGCAAATCTACGCTGATCAAACTTCTGCTGCGGGAGCTGACGGCTACCAGCGGCAATGTTTATGTATTGGGGCATGATCTGGGCAGGCTTCGTCACAGGCAGATTCCGAAATTCCGTCGGAATCTGGGGGTAGTGTTTCAGGATTTCCGTCTGCTGAACGACAGGAATGTGTATGAAAATGTGGCGTTTGCGCAGCGTATTGTGGAGACTCCCGGCAGTGAGATCCGTAGAAATGTGCCGGCGATTCTTGCAACGGTAGGGCTTGCGGGGAAATATAAGGCAAAGACCACACAGCTTTCCGGAGGTGAACAACAGCGGGTGGCTCTGGCAAGGGCGCTGATAAATAATCCTTCCATTCTGCTGGCGGATGAGCCCACCGGTAATCTGGATCCCAAGAATTCATGGGAGATCATGAAGCTTTTGGAGGAGATCAACGAGAGCGGCACCACCATTGTGGTAGTTACCCATAACAGAGAGATCGTCAATGCCATGCGCAAGCGCGTTGTCACCATGAAAAAGGGTGTCATTGTCAGCGACGAAGAGGGAGGGGCATATATTGATGAAGATTAGCAGCTTATTCTACACCATCAGACAGGGCTTTGCCAATATCTTCCGCAATAAATGGTATTCCCTTGCTTCCATAGCGACAATCTCCGCCTGCCTGTTTCTGTTTGGCATATTTTATGCCATTGTGGCAAATTTTGAGAGCATAGTAAAGACGGCGGAGGAAGGCGTATCTGTGACAGTGTTCTTTCATTATGAGGGAGATGCTCTTGAATATGGGGAAAACTGCAGCCCTGACCATGTGGTCGCTTCCGATCAGCGGATTGAAGAGATCGGACAGATGATCGGTAACCGTGCGGAAGTGTCGGAAGTAAAATTTATTTCCGACGAGGAGGCATGGGCGACCTGGGCGACGCAGAGCTATGGGGAGATTTATGCAGTCGGCTTTCCGGAGAATCCACTGAAGGGAGAGAACAGTTACGAGGTCTTTCTCAGCGACGTATCCATGCAGAGTGCGTTGGTGACATGGCTGGAATCCATACCGGAGGTGCGTCGGGTCAACTATTCGGAGCTTACCGCCAATACTTTGAGCGGCGTGAACCTGTTGATCGCATATGTTTCCATGGGAATCATTATCATACTGCTGGCGGTCAGCATCTTTCTGATCAGCAATACGGTTGCCATCGGTATTTCCGTGCGTTCTGCGGAAATTAATATTATGAAATACATCGGCGCCACAGATTTCTTTGTCAGAGCGCCCTTTGTGCTGGAGGGTATGTTGATCGGACTGATGGGAGCAGCCATTCCGCTGGGGATCATTTACAGTATTTACAATTATGCGCTGACTTATGTGTTAGAGAGATTTTCGATACTCAGCAGTTTTCTGAATTTCCTCTCTGTGGATGAACTGTTCGGATTTCTGACACCTGTGTCACTTGTGGTGGGCATAGGAATCGGATTTTTGGGAAGCTTTTCAACTGTGCGTAAGCACCTTCGTGTATAAAGCAGGCCGCAGCAGAGAGCGGTCAGAGAGAGCCTATGAAAAAACGTCTTTTTTGTATAGGGCTTGCCTTGTGTCTGGGGCTTGCTGTAAATTCAAAGATAGCGGTATCCGCTTCCGGTGCCGGTACGTCCACTGTCACTTCCGACAGTATTCGGGAGAAGGAGGAGCAGATCAAACAGGCACAGCAGGAAAAGGAAGCGCTTCAAAACGGTCTTACGAATCTGCAGGCCATCAAGAAGGAACTGGAGGCCCAGAAGGCGAATCTGAAGGAGTATGTGGCGCAGCTGGACAACAGTCTGATGGAAATAGAGCAGAATATCATTCAGCTGAATCAGCAGATCAGTGCCAAGGAAGAGGAGATCAGGCAGAATGAGACAGAGTTGGAAGAGGCGCTGGAGCGGGAAGAAAATCAGAAAGAATATATGATCGCCCGCATAAGATTTGTATATGAGACGGGAACACCGCAGATCGCGGAGCTGCTGCTTGGAGCCTCCAATTTCGGGGATTTTCTGAACAAAGCGGATTATGTGCAGAAGGTAGTGGCATTTGATCAGCGAATGCTGCAGGATTACATGACGATACGCGAGTATGTGGAGCTTTGCAGGGATGAACTGGAACTGGAGAAGCAGATCCTGGACCAGGCAAAGTATAATGTAGAATTGGAACAACAGAATCTGGAAGAGCTTATCGATCAGAAATCAAGAGATATCATAAGTTATGAGACGGATATCAGCAATAAAACCAATGCGATCAAGGAATACGAGGCGGAAATAGCGGCTCAGAATGCGGAAATAGCGGCATTGGAAGCAGCGGTTGCCGAGGAAAAGAAAAAGATCATAGCCAGCAGCGGCACGGTGTTGACTTATGACGGCGGCGTATTTAAGTTCCCCCTGGCAAGCTATACCAGAATATCGGATGAATACGGAATGCGCATACATCCTACTTTGGGTGTGGAACAGTTCCACAACGGTGTGGATTTCGCTGCCCCGAAGGGGACTGCCATATATGCGGCATATGATGGCGTCGTGGCTGCGGCCGCTTACAGTAACACTATGGGAAATTATGTGATGATAGATCACGGAGACGGGTTGTATACAATATATATGCATGCATCGGCGCTTTATGTGGAAAAAGGTGATATTGTTGTAAGAGGGGAAACGATCGCGGCAGTAGGCAGTACCGGCAGATCTACCGGCAATCACCTGCATTTCAGTGTGCGGTTGAATGGAGCGTATACTTCGCCGTGGAATTATCTGAGTGAATAGTGTGGAGCCGGTTTCAGCAGTGAGATGGAGCCTTTCACAATTTTGGTGTAATGATGCAAAATAAAGTCTGCGAGGGGATAATGTAAAAATAAATATGAAAGGAGCCATTATGGACGACAACACAAATTATTTTGACCATATTTCACCCAATGTACCGAATACAACGACCGACGTTAGCTCAGATCCTTTGGTGAGGCGTGACAGGCTACAGATGCAGCTGCAGATGCGGAAGGAGGCGAGAGACAGCGGCAGAGGATTGTTCTTTTGGGGAGTCATCCTTGGAATGGCAGGATCGCTTATGGTCTTTGCCATTGTTTATCTCGCGTTTGGTATACAAAACACGGTACAACAGATGACGGGGCAGACGGTTCAGACAAATCTGGAAGAGGGTTCTGCCATCAATTCGGATCTGATCGCGAAGCTTCAGGCCCTGGAAGAGACGATTGACAAATATTACTATTTGGGAGAAGTCACCAATGAGGAACTCCAGACAGGCATTTACAGAGGTATCATGGAAGCGCTGGGGGATCCTTATTCAGAGTACTATTCTGCCGAGGAGCTGCAGGCACTGATGGAGCAGACACAGGGCGTATATTATGGGATCGGCGCTTATATCAGCCTTGATACGGAGACTTCCCTGCCCAAGATCAGCGGAGTCATTGCGGGAGCGCCGGCGGAGGCCGCAAACCTGCGGGCCAACGATCTGATCTACGAAGTGGATGGGGAATCTACTTATGGATTGACTCTGACGGAAGTGGTTGGCATGATCAAGGGGCCGGAGGCCACAGATGTGGTTCTGACGATTGTCAGGGAAGGCGAGACGGACTATATGGACATCACCGTGGCACGTAAGAAGGTGGAGACGCCTACGGTTTCCCTGAAGATGCTGGAGGATGGCATGGCGTATATTCAGGTCACTGAATTTGACGAGGTGACGGTGGATCAGTTTGCGGATGCCCTGGCTACGGCGAGAGGTTCCGGAATGAAGGGAATGATTCTGGATCTTCGTGCCAACCCGGGGGGAAGCCTGAACGCAGTGGTGGAAATGGCCAGAATGTTGCTTCCGGAGGGGATGATCGTCTATACGGAAGATAAGAACGGCAAGCGGCAGGAGTATACCTGTGACGGAAAGAGAGAGTTTGATCTGCCTATGGTGGTGCTGGTGGATATGAACTCCGCAAGCGCCTCGGAAATCATGGCGGGAGCGATCAAGGATTACGGCATCGGTACTCTGGTGGGAACGACCACTTTCGGAAAGGGTATTGTACAGCAGATCATGCCTTTCCGTGACGGTTCGGCGGTAAAGGTCACTATCAGTGCATACTACACGCCAAAGGGAAACAATATCCATGGTATCGGCATCGAGCCTGATGTGGAGGTGGAATTCGATGGTGAGGCATACTATGGCAGTGAAGAGCACCCTGACAACCAGTTGGAGAAGGCAAAGGAAGTATTGCTGGAGATGATGGGCAAATAGACAATTGAATTGGGCGGAGAATGACATTAATGTCTGCGGAATATGCGGGACAGAAGCAGGAAATATTTCGGAAAGGGAGGAATATTTCCTGTTTTTCTTTTATGGATCTGAAAATATAATTTTAAGACTACAATAAACCACTTGACCTTTAAATATTACTTATGTAATATTTAAAATATCACTTTTCCTGGCGGTAAAATTTTTTGCGGATAAATCTTACGTGTGTAATATGAATTTGACCGGATTAAAAGCATCTGCGTTTCGAAAGGGATATGTCCAGAGATGAAATACATACAAGAATGGATGGAAAAAATACTTTTACTCACATGCTGCATCATATATATGCTATGTGAAATACCGCCCTTACATGGTATGACGGCTGAGATTGACAATCGTATAACTGAAAATTCCGTTTGGACAGACGGTCCTTCGATCATGGGTGAATCGGGTATAGTGATGGAAGTGTCTACAGGAACCATCCTATACGAAAAAAATATGCATGATACCCATTACCCGGCAAGCATCACAAAAATCATGACGGTACTGTTGGCTATAGAAAACTGTGAGATGGATGAGATTGTGACAGTGCCGTCAGAAGCGGTCTATATGGAAGATAAAGGTTCTCATATTGCGTTGGATGCGGGAGAACAGCTGACGGTAGAGCAATGTCTTTATGCGAGTTATACCAAAAGGGTTACACATTTCTGATCTGAATATTATACTTGACTATGGAGAAGCGGAAACAGTTACGGCACAGTATTTTTGTGAAGATCATCCGGTTGGACAGATCAGCTTCACAGCAGATGGGATTCGAGCGGAAAACGGCAGTCCGGAGTCACCGGCAGATGAACCGTTATCCGGGAAAAAAGAGAGGAAGGGAAGCTTTTTTAACTGGAAGTATATTGTATTTGCGATTATGGCGGGTGCCTTCGTTGTGGGAGTCTTTTTCAAAGTTTCGGATCAGGGATATCGCAGCAGAAATAACGAAAAAAGACCAAGAAGGAGATTAAGAAGAAATGCTGCCCGAACAAAGTGGAGGTAAATATGATAAGGAAAAACAATTACTTAAAAGCGGCATATTGGGTACTTGCATGCGTATTTATTTTAGCAGGCTGCTCCGACGAGCATGATGCGGAAGAAATAATTTCTGCAGAAGATGGGAAAGAAGAGCTGGCGGGAGAAGAAACGGAGGAAGCGGAATTAAGCAGTGATCTCACAGATACAGAAGGACCGGCTGAGAGCATGCTCATGGAACCGGAGATCGTTGAAACGGACTGGTCAGAATATTTCAATGGGTTGAACGGGGCGGCGGTTGTATATGATGTCTCTGACAGACGGTATACAATATATAACAGTGACCTTGCGTTGACCGGGAGGTCACCATGTTCCACTTTTAAGATCATTTCTTCGCTGATCGCTCTGGAAAATGGAATCTTCGAACCGGAGGATTCCACAAGGAAATGGAGCGGTGAAATATTCTGGAATGACGATTGGAACAAAGATATTGATTTTGGCGAAGCATTTCGTACTTCCTGTGTATGGTACTACAGACAGGTCATAGATGATATCGGGAAGGATATGATGCAGGAAGAGCTGGATAAACTTCAGTATGGCAACTGCGATATTTCGGATTGGGAGGGACGGCTGAATACAAACAATAATAACCGGGCTTTGACAGGTTTTTGGATCGAATCGTCTTTAAGGATCTCCCCTAAAGAGCAGGTGGAGGTAATGGAACGTATCTTTGGGGATGATTCGGATTATTCAGAAAAAACGCAGACTGAATTGAAACAGGTCATGCTGGTATCGGAACAGGAGCGAACAGATCTTTCCATCTATGGAAAAACCGGAATGGGCAAAGACAAGGGCATTGTTGTGGACGCGTGGTTTACCGGATTTGCGGAGGGTACAGAAGGGAAAATATATTTTTGCGTGTATCTTGGAAGAACAGACGGTATGAATGTATCCAGTTCGGGAGCGAAGGAAATAGCAATCCGGATTGTGTCGGATTACGAATAGAATAAGGAGCTGTCCGCTCCTTATTCATGGTAAGCATTCCATAGTTCCAGATCAGAAAGGATAGAAAAAGTAAGTTCCGTGGCAAGAGGACCGGAAGCTGATCTTTCACTCCGGATGTTTGTGGCAAAGAAGTAGGTGCGGTTGTCTTTTTCCACATATCCGATGAACCAGCCGGAAGTATTTTCGCCATTCACTTCTTCTGTGCCTGTCTGCCGGTCAAGCGCCTGGAAATACCATGTGACGGAATTATGCATGGC
>CAMWWF010000144.1 GCA_947177885.1 uncultured Lachnospiraceae bacterium | reverse complement strand
ATACTCCTCCCTGTTGCGATAAAGATCGCGAATGTCTGTCAATTCCATTGTTATACCTCCATTTGCAGCAATTTAGATTTCAGCTCTATACACTTAATTTATCTGTGTACATTCCATCAGATAGTTCATTACTTTTTCCATCATGATCGCATTGCGGTATTCCTCCGCCGAATTATTTCCCAGATATGCTTCCACGGAATCCGCCCCCGCCTCCCTGGCATATTGCTCCAACGCAGATTTCAATTCTCCGTCACTGACATTTAAATCTTCCTGATTTGCAATTGCCTGCAGGGTAATATCCTGCTTTGTCAGCTCTGTGGCATAGTTATTGATATAGGTTTCCGATTCCATTCCAAAAAAGGAATTCGTATAAGTGTCCGCATCCAGGCCATAAGCGGCGGCCGAATTGACAATACCGCTCACATAGGTCTTATTATTCTCCAGGATCTCTTCGGGGAGTTCCCCGTAGGCGGACTGTTCAAAAAGGGCTGTCATAATGGCACTTTTCACATTGCTCTCGTAATCCGATTCTTTATCGGCATAGAGTCTGTCATAAACATATTGCTGCAATTCCGCCACCGTACCGATATTTTCCAGCCCCATAGCGGCCACCACCTCATCCCGCAGCTCCACAATATAGTTCACCGTGACTGTAAATACCACTGCCTGTCCCGCCAGTTCCTGATTGCCATAGCCTTCCGGAAAACTCAGATTCAGGTCTACTGTCTCCCCCGGCCGGACACCCACCAGCCCATCTTCAAATCCGTCAATATAACTGTCCGATCCCAGAACCAGAAAAGCACCCGAAGCAGTACCGCCTTCAAATGCCACATCGTCCTTCTTACCCACATAATCAATGTTCACCGTATCCCCGTCCGCGGCGGCGCGATCCGTGATCCCACTGTTCTCCAATGTCGCAAATCTGCTGTAAGCCTCCATGACATAAAGGTCACGCTCCGAATCTGTGACAATAAGCGGATCCACATGGATGCTGAGATTCTGATAATCACCCAGCGTTACATAAGAATCCGTTTTCAGATCCCTCAATGCATTCTCTTCCCTGCTCCGGCCACACCCTGCAAGCAGTCCCACTGCCAGCAGGGTGGTCAGAATACCTGCTATTTTCTTTTTCATAAACATTCCTCTCTGTTGTAATCATTCCCACGGTCTGCACGCCCCTGCTTGCGGCCCGCTGCGCCCCAATTGGAGAAGGCTGAACTGTAACGACAGTCCTTTCAGTTTTCTGCACACGTATACCTATACTTATATCACAGAACGGTCTTTTTTGAAAGAGTGAAATGAAAAAACCATGAAATGTTTTGTTGCTTATACTGACATACCTGTGCTACAATATAGGAGAATCAATTTGACAGGAGGTCTATCCTATGAAACCATGGGTCATCACATTAATAGTTATTGCCGTTGTATTGGTAATTATAGCTGTCGTCCTTTATTTTCTCGGTAAAAAAGCACAGAAAAAGCAGGCGGAACAGCAGGAGATATTAAATGCAAACAAACAGACTGTATCAATGCTGATCATAGACAAGAAGCGGATGAAGGTGCGGGATGCCGGACTGCCGCAGATCGTTATGGATCAGGTGCCCAAAGCCATGAGGGGGTCCAAGCTTCCCATTGTCAAGGCCAAGGTCGGCCCACAGATCATGTCCCTGATCTGCGAGGACAAAATTTTTGATTCCGTACCGGTCAAGAAGGAAGTCAAAGCCGTAGTCAGCGGCATATACGTACTGGATGTAAAAGGACTTCATGGAAGACCCGAAGTTCAGCCGGCCAAGAAAAAGAGCCGTTTCAAGCAGGCTCTGGAAGCTGCCCAGGAGAAAGCGGGCGCAAAACCCGTCAAATGATCTGCCGCTGTCTCAGCGGATTTACGGAAATTCGAACCCTTGTGGCATTATAAAACAGTCAACTGCGCCACTGTCTTAACGGACAGTGGCGCAGACTTATTTTATGAGTATGGATCACCGGATCGATCTTACAGGGTGCAGCTCTATATAGCCTCTCTTACCGATCGGCTCAAGCTGGATCCGGGGATTCTCCGGATCCCATTCATATCCGATGACTGTCGGATCATACTTTTTTATCGCTTCACCTACTGCTTCGATGGCTTCACTGTAATCCACCTCCTCAAATGGCTCCCCCTGAAACATCATATACCGGCATTGAGGCAGTTCGATCACATCATATCCTGACGGTATTTCACCGGTATGATCTGCCGGAACCTCAACTCCCTGCACATATTCCGATGTATCGGGAAGGATATATCTTTCCGGCAGCCATAAGCAGACAGGTTCACCGCCGATGGACTTGATACTTGTGAGCAGTCCCCATACATCACACCCCACTTCCTCACAATACTGCCAATAACCTTTTGCCTCTTTCCCCCTTTTGATGATCACCTTCCGGGCCGGCTTGTCGATCGTCTGGATAAAAATATTTCTGACCTCTTTCATACATGCATCCTTTCTTTTTTTAGAATATTTGATTCCATAAGGCTTAAAAAGACAGATCGGCATGGGGCTTACAGAATACTCATAAGGGTTGCATCCGAATTCCCGGTAAAAGGCCCGTTGATATCCATCCACACTGTCAAATCCCGCTTCAGCGGAAACATCAATGATTTTAATATCCTCATCTCTCAGCCTCAATGCGGATTTCGACAACCTCATTTTGCGGGTATACACGGAAGGGGTCATCTTCAGCAGTTCAACAAACAGCCGATAAGAATACCATGGTGAATACATGGATACCTTCGCCAGGTCTGCCATTGTGATACACTCCGCCAGATTTTGCGCGATATATTCCTGCATTCTCTGGACTGCTTCTACATGTTCTTCCATCTTTATCCTCCATACCGGAACCTGTCTTGCACAGGCACATGCGCCGAATTTCAGATTCGGCTCCATGATTCAAATTCATGCCGGCGCAGTCAACACAAACCAATCTGGCATACGATCCAATTCAGGAAAAGGCACCCTCCCGAAAAGAACCTGTCCGCCTGACATTCTTCCGTGTACAACTTTGATCTGACCAGTACGCGTACCAAAAAGGTGTGCTTTGCACCCTCTTGTGGGTTTAGAAAATCTTTGTATATTTCTTATTCCGAAATTCCACAAGCCAATTCCTTTGCCTTATAAAATAAGGATACCTCTTGCGCGAAAGGAAATCTCGACTTAATTTGCTGTTATTCCGGTTGCTGTGACTCATAGCCGCAAAAAGTGTTCATCCATATCACATATCCCCTATATTCCCATTGAATAATTCTCCTCCGATGAAAAAAAGAGTTTCCATGGAAAGAACAGTCCCGTCCGTAAAAAGTATCCGATGGTTATACTCATCGATCTTCTTCACTCTTCCACGGAATGTCATGTATGCCCCGCCGCTCTTTTTCAGATCCGGTTGAAAATATGTGACTTCTATCTCCGGTTTCTGTGATTGATTTTCTTTGATCAATTGCAATTGTTCATCCAATTCCTGCTTCCTTCCCTCATCCAGTTCCACAAAGGTATCCGTCAGTCTTGCCGTCTCCCGGATGGCGGCGTCATGCCCGGTGAGCGCTGCAAAGGGAGAAAACTGAGCCGCACGGTCGGGAAGCGGCATCTGCGGATGCCTTGCGGATACAGGATGGGGCAAATTTATGATATCATCATATTTATGGTCATTTACAAAACTCATGTCTGATATCCTCACACGCATTTTCATCATCTTGATCTACGCCTTATGCCCGCCGATCTGCCGGTTGCGCTCTATGGTGGTTGCACCCTCCTGCAGATTCATACCCTTGAGCATGGCGTTCTTGCCGTACTTCTTTTTTACGGACAGCATGGCTTCCTGCAATTTCCGTTCCTTTGCAAGCTTCGCATCCTCCGCTTCCTTCTCTTTTGCCAGCTCCCCATAGTCTGTAAACAGATCCAGCTGTTCATATTGCTCTGCTTCCCTGATTTCTGTCTCATCCACCAGGTGATTCGCCACCACTGTCACACGGCGCGCCAGCAGATTCGGATCAACGATCTGATCATACAATTCCATAACCGCATCTGTAATGATCTTTGTGGAAGAAGTCCGGCGTTTCAGATTGGCCGTCCCGTGAGCATGTTTCGGAATCCTCCTGCCATAACGGTCTGTTGTTACCTCTCCTTTATAGCGGTTCCTGATTCCGGAATCGGTGAGATTGTCAATGTCATAACCCACCGTAAGTACGATCTGATCGGTTACCAGTTTCTTTTCCACAAGATCCAGCGCCAGCAAATCCGTCATCTCACGGACGATCAGCTTAGTCTTGTCAAAATCGTAGGGACATTGTAATACTTGTCCGGAACTTATGCAGTTGGTTTCCGGTTTATAAGCTTTTATCAGATCCATGGTGACGGGTTCCCATCCCCAGGCATGATCTATGAGGAGCTCCGCATTGATCCCAAAGAGTTTGTACAATAGCTCCTCGTTGTAGTAATCTTTGTCTCCGCCCAGAGAACATCGGGCAATATCCCCCATAGTGAACAGTCCCACTTCCTCCAGCCGTCTCCGATAGCCCTGTCCCACCCGCCAGAAATCGGTGAGAGGTCTGTGGTTCCACAGTTGTCGCCGATAGCTCATTTCATCCAGCTGCGCAATGCAGACGCCGTTTTCATCCGGAGCAACATGCTTCGATACAATATCCATTGCCACCTTGCACAGGTACAGATTCGTCCCGATTCCCGCTGTAGCGGTCATACCCGTGGTATCAAGGACATCCCGCAATATCTTTGAAGCCAGCTCCCTCGCGGTCATCCGGTAAGTATGCAGGTATTGGCTCACATCCATGAAAACCTCATCAATAGAATATACATGGATATCCTCCGGAGCAACATATTTTAGGTAGATATTGTAGATAAGAGTGCTGTATTCCATATAAAAAGCCATCCGGGGCGGAGCGATAATATAAGACACTTCCAATTCCGGATGTTTCCGCAGCTCCGCAGCATAACAGGAGGCTCCGGTAAACCGTCTGTCCGGTGCCCTGTCCCGGCGCTCCATGTTGACTTCCTTCACCTTCTGCACCACTTCAAACAGTCTGGCCCTGCCGGAAATTCCATAAGCCTTTAAGGACGGAGATACCGCGAGACAGATTGTCTTTTCCGTCCTTGCGGCATCCGCCACTACCAGATTTGTGTCAAGAGGGTCTAAATGCCGTTCCACACACTCCACGGAGGCATAAAATGATTTCAGATCGATCGCTATATAAAAATGCTGCTGTTTGTTCATATACTTACGCTCCCGTGTTTCAATGTCATCAACGTAGATTGATCTGTTCCTGACAATGTCTTTTATTTCCAGGCCTCCATGCAATCGGCTGCCCCACCATGCGGGAAAATTCGAGAGTTTACTGTGAAGATGCACACAAACCCGCAAGGCGGCAAACTGCCTTTGGGAAGCAGGTTTGGCATACAGCTGTCTTGCATACCATAGAATGCAATTAAACATTCTGTGGTCAAGAATTGAGCAAGGGAGCTCATTTGAACTGCGCGGTTTCCGCGGGCAAGATACATACTTTCACAGTATCAACTACAAGGATATTATAGCAGAAAATCTGTTCTGGTATTACTGTTTTTTATATTTTTTAAAATTGCTTTTTAATTGCAGTAAAAAATAATTGCTTTTTAATATCAAATATATTATACTTACGCTATCAAGTCATTTAATACTCCTTTTGTGGGCTGATTCATTTTTCAGTCTGATGATCCGGAATGGTTTCATTAGAGCGTGTTTGAAAAATTCTCCAGCACATCAGGAGTGTTCTTATGGTAATTCACCAGATTTTACCACAGGAAATAAAACAGCACAAGTTACCGCAGGTTATATTCCGGTATTCCGCCCACTCTCTCTATTGCATACATATCCGGTTTATACATCTGTTCATGTACGATTGAAAGGAGAACCCATGCCTGCAAACGGAAACAACAACATACTGAATTCCAAACTGCCTGACAGCAGCAGTAAACTTATCTTTGATGAACCTATCCTGTGCGCCCAGTTTCTACGGGGTTATATCAATGGCATTCCCTGCCTGAAAGATGTCCGCCCTGAGGACATCGAGGATGTATCCGAGCAATATGTACCTCTTTTCGCCGAAGAACGCAACTCCGACCGGGTCAAAAAGATACACATTAAAAATGGTACACCGTTTTTTCTTGTTTCTCTTATTGAACACAAGACCAAAGTGGAGTATAATGTGACTATGCAGATATTCCGTTATATGGTCTATATATGGGAATCATATGAAAGGGAAGAGGAAAAGCGGGAGAAAGGAATCTCCAGGCGGAAGGATTTCAGATATCCGCCCATATTGCCCATCGTATACTATGAGGGGCGCCAGGAATGGACGGTGCCTCTGGATTTCAGGAGCCGCATCACCGAGGGGAATTCTTTTTCCAAATATATTCCCGACTTTCAATATTATCTTGTCCCTCTGCGGAAATACAGCAATGAGGAACTGTTGGACAGAGCGGATGAAATCTCTCTGGTCATGCTGGTAAATAAACTACAGGAATTGGGCGACATCTCTTCCTTCCGTTCCCTGCCGCAGGAGAAACTGGAGACAGCCCTGAAAGATACCCCTGATCACATAGCAGACATCATAGCGGACATACTGCTGGCTTTTCTGTTAAGATCAAAAGTTCCCGTCGAAATGGCAGAGGACACAGCAGGGAAAGTGAGGGAGAAAAAAATGGGCGAGTTATTTGCAGATATGGAACCGATTGACATTCCTGCAGAACAGGCCAAACTTCGGAAACAGTGGCAGGAACTCGGTGTTCAGAAGCAGGAATTTGATGTTCAGAAGCAGGAACTCGATGTTCAGAAGCAGAAACTCGATGTTCAGAAGCAGGAACTCGATGTTCAGAAGCAGAAACTCAATGTCTGGCAACAGGAAATCTATGCCCGGCAGCAGCAAGTTGATGTTCGGCAACAGGAAATCTATGCCCGGCAGCAGCAAGTTGATGCCCAGAAGCAAAAGCTCGATACCCAACAGCTGGAGGTCAATGCCCAGAAGCAAAAGCTCGATACCCAATGGTCGGAAGTAAACGCTCAGCAACA
>CAMWWF010000143.1 GCA_947177885.1 uncultured Lachnospiraceae bacterium | reverse complement strand
CCATTGTGCGCTGACAGGGCCTGTCCACATACTCCAGCCCGCACAGGTTGACATAATCCTGCCCCGTCACACGGATGCCCGAACCCGCCCCGGCCGCCGAATCCGTCTCTCCCGTCCCGGCCTGTCCTCCGGAGGATGCCAACCCGTCTTCCACGCTGCCATCCAGTCCTCCCAGGGACAAATGGCTCTGCATGATCTTCAAAGCCTCATTCATCCGCCGCATCCGAAAATGCATGCTTACCGCCATCACAGCGTTCAATAGCAGCAACAGACACATGAAAAAAGAAAGTATTCCCAGCTTTCTCCTCAGAACATTCTGTTGCTGCTGCATCTGCTGCTGTTGCTGCCACAGGTATTGTTCTCTTCCGCTTCCTGTTCTTCCGCCGCGTACATTCTGTGGTCTGCCGTTTTGTGTCCTGCCGCCCTGTGCACGCCGCACATCTGTTTCCGGGACCCTACTTCCCTGTGTCCTGCTATTCTGCACATATTGTATCCCGTCCTGCCGTTCCCTGTCTCTCTCCGCGTACTGCAATCTGTTGTTACCCATATCCTGCCTGTTTCCCTTCATAAACTTATGTTACTATTTTCTACCGGATATGTATCACAATTGTTAACTTTACATTAAGCTTTTCTTTCAATTTTCTGATGAACGGCTTTCGATCTCACAATTTTCCTGAACGGACTAAACTCTGATCCTATCGAAAACAAACGCCTGCAGTACGGTACTCCCCTCTTTCACAAAAGCAATGTACCGGGCAATAAATTCACACAAACAAAATATCCCCGGAATAAAAATCTCCGATATCCAAATTCCACTATGGGGTACCGCACAGTGTCATGGAAAGACCGCTCTAATCTCCATAACTCCAGATATTCTCCACCGCTTCTCCCGGAATCACAAACTCCACGTACCCCATATACATAGGCGCCACATCTCCCTCATTGAAGCAGATGACAAGCTCGCCATCGCCATTCAGATAGAAGGAGGTTTCTTCCGTGATCGCTTCAAAGTTCCATTCCGGCATGTCCGTACTGTCCACCCAGTACATCTTTGATGAATCCTCCGCCATCTGAGCCCTCATCTGCTCTTTGATATTATTGCTGACAGGAGTGATAAAGTCGGCATCCGCCGCAAAAAAGTCTGACAGGGAAAGCCTTTTCCCGGTGTTCAGATCCACGGTATAGAAATAAGCCCACTCGGCGCCGCTTCCCACTGCCTGATAGCAGATCAGCTTCAGGGAAAAATAATCTTCCGTGCTGCTGACGATCTCCGAATCCACCATCATATCCAGATAGCCTTCCTCGGATTGCAGAGCTTCTTCAAACTCTGCAATCAACTGCTCAGATATCTGCTGCATCTGCGCATTGATCTCCTCCACCGATCTCGCCATATTTTCCTGAACCTCAGGAACTGCTTCCTCCCTGTCTTCAGGCAGTTTCACTACAATCTCCGCGATCTCCTGCAGTTTCACATCTTCAAAGTACCGCAGTTCCACCACCAGTTTGTCCTCCACACTCAGGGTATCCAGCGCCGCCCTCAGATCAAAATCCTGATAGGTGTCCATACCGGCAGGTTCCGTCTCGCCCGATTCCTCCAGCGCTTCTATGGAAAGCGTTCGTCTCCGTCGGAAGAAATCATATATTTCGTTCAGCATGATCCTGTAGAGCCATGTTGCCGCATATTCCTGATTTTTCAGACTGCCGTTGTTTCGTATCGCCTTGTATGCGCCGTTCTGCACAATATCACCCGCATCATCGGCATTGTGCACATAACTGAAGGCAAGCCGGTAGTATCTGTCATAATTTTCCAGCAAAAGCTGCTCTACCTTCTCCTCCTTCGCCTTTCTTCCAGTCAAGATCTTCATTTCGGTCCCTCCTTCTTCTCTGTATAATAGTTTGACTTTACAGGAAAATCAAAAGTTTCATTTCCTCTTATTATTTTTGTTATAAAGCACATAGCTCCAGATCCGAACGATCAGATCCGTCAAAAAACAACCACAGACACACGGTTAAGAGCACAACAGTACCAATTATACAGGATAAGGGAAAAAATAATAAAGAGGTAACTATTCAGAACCAACCTCGAAAACACTGCGTGTTTCCTCGGTGTTTGGCTCTCGCCAAATAAATTCATCTGAAAATATGTGATTGAATGCAGGCATTCATCACACATTTCAGCTAAATTTGCTTGGTTCTGAACAGTTACATAAAGAGGAAAATTTCGGAAGAATTCAAGAGCTCACAGAACATATCGTCAAAAATACATTTTTTCCACCTGTGTGGTTGTGATCCAACGATCTGCTCACAATTTATTGCGATACAGGTGGCCGTTGGATCAGCAACCCACAGGTGACATTTTTTTAGAAAGGAGAAATGGGGACAGAGCCGCCATATCACACATGGCTGCTCTGTCCCGTCTATGTACCTGCATCTCTCATTTGTACTGCTGTTTTACACTGCCGTTACACCGGCCTCTCGCAATTGACCGTTGCATTCCGTCTGGACAGCCTATTTCACCAGGCGTACCGTCTCACGCGCAATAGCAAGCTCTTCGTTGGTGGGAATCACCATAACGGTAGTCCTGCTGTCGGCGGTAGAGATAGCGATATCCTCGCCGCGCTTGTGATTCGCATCCTCGTCTACCTTCACGCCCAGATAGCCCAGATATTCACATACCATAGTGCGTACCAGCGCCGCGTTCTCGCCTATCCCGGCGGTAAAGCAGATCACATCCACACCGTTCATTGCCGCCACATAGGAACCGATATACTTTGCCACGCGATAACAGTAGGTCTTCATGGTGCGGACTGCGTTTGCGTCATTCTTATGGAATCCCTCCTCCAGGTCACGGAAATCGGAGGAAAGATTATCGGAAAGGCCCAGCACGCCGGACTTCTTGTTCAGCACGCTCATGATCTCATCAATATTCTTGTTCTCCTTATGCGCAAGGAACTCAATGATGGCAGGATCCATATCACCGGAGCGGGTACCCATGATCAGACCTTCCAGGGGAGTAAGTCCCATGGAGGTATCCACACATTTTCCGTTCTTTACCGCGGATACGGATGCGCCATTGCCCAGATGGCAGACGATAATCTTCAGATCCTCATATTCCTTACCCAGAACTTCCGCCGCTCTCTTGGATACATAGGAATGGCTGGTGCCGTGAAAGCCGTATCTTCTGATCTTATATTTCTGATAATATTCGTAAGGAAGTCCGTACATATACGCTTCCTCAGGCATGGTCTGATGGAAAGCGGTATCGAACACGCCCACCATGGGAGTGTCGGGCATCAGCTTCTTACATGCGTTGATACCGATCAGGTTCGCGGGATTGTGAAGAGGCGCCAGATCGTTGCACTCCTCAACTGCCGCCAGCACCTCATCATTAATGACAACGGACTCGGCAAACTTCTCACCGCCATGTACCACGCGATGTCCTACCGCTCCGATCTCGTCCAAACTCTTCACAACGCCGGTCTCAGGATTGGTCAGCGCCTCCAGTACCAGACGGATCGCCTCGGTATGGTCAGGCATAGGAGTTACGGTATTCTCCTTCTCGCCACCTTCAGGAGCGTATGTGATCATACTGCCGTCAATACCGATCCTCTCACACAGCCCCTTTGCAAGGCATTTCTCAGACTCGGAATCAATGAGCTGAAATTTCAGGGAAGAAGAACCACAGTTAATAACTAATACCTTCATGTTGATCATATTTCCTTTCATTTATTTGTTTATTACCCGGCTGCTCATGCAGGCATGGCATCCATTCAAATGATGTCTTGGCTCTGCCCTTAGACAAGTTGTGCCTGGACGGCGGTGATGGCTACTACGCCTACTATATCCTGCCAGGAGCATCCACGGGAGAGATCGTTGACGGGTTTTGCTATACCCTGGAGCATGGGGCCGTAAGCTTCCGCTCCGCCCAGTCTCTGTACCAGCTTATATCCGATATTTCCCGCATCCAGGTTGGGGAAGATCAATATGTTGGCTCTGCCGCCTACAGGGCTTCCGGGGGACTTGGTCTTAGCCACGCCGGGCACCAGTGCGGCATCCAGCTGCAGTTCACCGTCCAGTGTCAGATGAGGGTACTGTTCCTGTGCGATCCTGGTCGCTTCCACCACTTTATCTACCAATACATGCTTTGCGCTTCCCTTGGTGGAATGGCTCAGCATTGCGATAACAGGCTTGGGACCCACCAGCGCCTGGAAGCTTCTGGAAGAGGAATCCGCGATGGCGGCAAGCTCCTCCGCAGTCGGATCCTGATTCAGACCACAGTCGGCAAACAGAAATGCCCCATTCTCGCCCTGATCCTTGAACTGGGTATCCATAACAAAAAACGCGGAAACAAGCTTCACGCCGGGAGCCGTCTTCAGGATCTGCAGCGCAGGCCTCAAAGTATCTGCTGTAGAATGACAGGCACCGGCAACCATACCGTCCGCCTCATTTGCCTTGACCATAACAATACCGAAAGTCAGAGGATCGTTCAGAAGGATCTCCCTCGCCTTCTCCTCCGTCATGCCCTTTGCCTTTCTGGTTTCATATAACAGATTCACATAGCCGTCCAGCTTATCCGTCTTCTTAGGGTTGACAACCGTAACACCGGTCAGATCAACCTCCAACCAGCCTGCACCATCCATGATCTTCTCTTCGTCACCGATCATGATAATGTCAGCAATGCCCTCTTCCACAATTTTTGCTGCTGCCAGCAGAGTTCTCTTGTCATTGGATTCCGGTAAAACAATCGTCTTTTTGTCAAGCCTTGCTCTCTCCTTGATCAGGTCAATGTATGACATATCCATTTCTCCTTTCCGGCGGGTTCACCGCTTGTCCCTCGTTGTTTTTTGATACTGTCCACAGTGCTCATCCCTGCATGTGAGCAGTAACATTTTTTACTAAGATTTGTTAGTTTTGCACTTAACAAACTGAGATATTTATATTATACTAGATACAAAGACAATGTACAAGGCTCAATATTCGTTAAATTGTATATTTTCAAGTACATATCCCTTGTGCTTTCTTGTCATTTTTTCGTTACTTTAGCATATGTAAACGCTTTCAAATTTGTTATTTTTTTCACATTTATAATCGATATTTATGATCGTATTATCGTAAATTATGTTGCCGCATGCGGGGAAATGAGGTTTTCATGAAAGTAAACGGAATTATTGCAGAGTACAATCCTTTTCATAACGGACACAAATATCAGATGGATGTATCCCGCCGAATGACCGGTGCTGACTACACGATTGTGATCATGAGCGGTGATTTTGTGCAGCGCGGCGCTCCCGCTCTTCTGGATAAGCACCGTCGTGCCGAAATGGCTCTCAGATGCGGTGCGGATCTTGTTCTCGGACTGCCCGCCATCTACTCGGCCTCCAGCGCCGAATACTTTGCCATGGGATCCGTTTCCACTCTGGATAAGCTGGGCGTAGTGACTCATCTGTGTTTTGGCAGCGAATGCGGCAATGTGGAAGTCATGACAAAGGCCGCCCATATTCTTGTGGAAGAACCGGAAGACTTCTCCGCCACCATGCGTCAATACCTGAAGCAGGGGGTATCCTACCCTAACGCGCGCAACTGGGCGATGTTCCTCAACTATCCTTTTCTGCAGGCCTACAGAGATGTGTTCTCCACCCCAAACAATATCCTTGGAATTGAATACATTAAGGCTTTGCTCCGTCGGAACAGCGGGATGGAGCCTGTCTCCGTTCTCCGCACCGGGGCCGGCTATCATGACCGGATGACTGACACGGAATATTGTTCCGCACTTGCTCTCCGTCAGGCGCTGTTTACAGGTCAGACTCCCGATTCCATAAAATCCCAGATGCCCGCGGAAGCATGGCGGATCTTACAGCAGGCCATGGAAGAATCTTCTTTTATCTGCAGCAATGATTTTTCGGATCTGCTATACTACAAATTACTGTTGGAACGGGAACAGGGATATCAGAAATACCTGGATGTATCTGATGACCTGTCAGACCGGATATGCAATAACCTGGACTACTATCGTGACTATGACAATTTCTGTGATCTGTTAAAGACCAAAAATATGACCTACACACGCATCAGCCGCTGTCTGCTTCATATCCTGCTGAATATCCGACAGGATGATGTGGAATTCTGTCGAAGACAGGATTATGCCCCGTATGCCCGCGTTTTGGGCATTCGAAAAGATGCACACGAACTGCTCGGCGCTATCAAGGAGCAGTCTTCCATCCCTCTGGTGACAAAGCTTGCGGATGCGGAAAATTACATGGATGCCGATGCCATGCATATGTTGAAACAGGATATTCTGATATCCCATATCTATCGAAGTGTGACTCCCCACTTCAAGGAAAGAAATGCGATCAGTGAATATTCAATTCCTATTGTGACTATATAAAACAGATTTTCCAACAGGACATGCTTCGCTATCCGTAATATGAATATCCTGAAATATTTCATCAGACAAAAAGCAGACAGACGGGCGGATACCTTCTCAAAAGATGTATCCGCCCGTCTGTAATGTATGCTCGTTTCATCGTAAAGACCGCTTTTGAATGTTTAGAGTGTGGCTGCAGCTCTAATAGCCATAATTGATCCCGCTTATTGCCAAGCTGCCTTCGCGAACCCCAAATGTAATGCTTGGAGCGCCGTCACTTCCATATAAAGTAAAACCCGCCATGCTCGGACTCAGATCGTTTTCGTCGGCTTCCGCTATGGAACTGACCATTTCATCTGACAGAAGTTCCTCCACATCCAAAGCGACAAAATCTTCCTTTGTCTCTACCACGATTCCTCCTGACAATCCTACATAGACAGGAAATCCCGTCAGTCCTGCCAGCATTTCCACATCTTTCTGTGCCACGGCCTCTTTTATCATTCTTGCAAATTCAGCCGCTTCCTCAGTTCCCACATCAAAATTGTCCTCGTAATCATCCCTCAGTTCCGTTGACGTTTCCGTCTGCTGCCCACCGGCGTCTTCTTTGGATGCCACCGGGCTTCCTGCACTTCCATCTCCCTGCATGGAACCGCTTTCCCGGCTTGTACTCTGACCCGGGGCTTCTCCCGTTCCCTGGCCGCTTTCCCGGCCTGTGCTCTGATCCG
>CAMWWF010000142.1 GCA_947177885.1 uncultured Lachnospiraceae bacterium | reverse complement strand
CTCCTTGTCCGTGTAGATCTCCAGCGGGTCGGACTCCCTGATATGCAGTGTCCTGCGGATTTCCTTCGGGATCACGATCCTTCCCAGATCATCTATTCTTCTTACAATTCCTGTTGCTTTCATATATAAAAACCCTCCATTCACAACATACTCTTCCATATCGAAACGCGTTTCTAGTATCTGTAAACAGAGGATTATTATGCATTTTTATGAAATTTCATGTAGCAGAAACAGCTGTCCGTTCATTCAGGGGATTTCCTCATAGAACACGCCGCTGTAGGGATCCATTCTGTAAATATTGTCGGTGCCGCCCAGCTGCGGCACAACCACCGACTGCAAGAGTGTTCCGTCACTGCGGTAAAGCCCCAGCGTCTCTCCTGTCTTCAGGTTAAAGTTTACCCCCGGTTTTCCAAGCGCATCCATGTGAATGTAATTCTTACAATAGACCGTCACACTTTCTCCCGGCGCGAGTCTCAGAGGCGGCAGCGAAGAAGCGCTTCCTGCTTCTTCCCCGTCTGCCAGGAGAAAGGATTTCAGATTCACATCTTCCGTTCCCACATTTTCCAACACAATATAGTCCCCCAGTCCCCGGCTCCTTATCGCCGTTATCATCAGGCCCGCCTCCGGGTCAGGGGATGTGACGCATTCTATTCCCACAAAACCGTCTTCTATCATATCCGGTGAGATCGCAAACTGTTCCGTGTCCACGATATTGCCATTCACCAACCAACAGTCAAATTTGTAGCCGCATCTGGGCGACGCCGACACCGTCACCGGTATCTCTCCAAAATAGGTCCCCTCATACGCCGTATCATGAAAAACCGCATAATCTATGGAAATATTTGCCTGGTTTTCATTTGACAATAAAAGCTCATATGTCTGGTGCAGGTCAAAGGCCTCGGATATGTCCTGCAGCACATAAGCCGGTCTCTCCTCGAAAAAGCCGCTTATTTTATCGATCTCATTCAGGACATGTCCGTAATCCACATTGTCAGGCGTGCCCGTGTTTCCTTCCAAAAGCGTTGTCTCATTGTAAAGATACTTTAACTCACCGGCGTGGCTCTCGTGCATCTGTGACATGGCGGTCAAAGACTGCTCGGGAGCAAAAAAGTAATTTGCCAGAGACAGATAATAACTTATATACAGATTCCTGCCCTCGGGCCGGCTCATGATGTTGTTGAACAGCATGCTGAATTCACTCACATCTGTCAGGCAGCTCACTGTCCGCAGTGCATCCGGCCCTGTCCCCTCCGAATCATATACCGCAAATCCCAGGGATTCATCCAGGTCAAACATCAGGAAGCGATACCTGCCGTCAAACACCGTACCCTCCCGGTACGCATCTCCGGGGGAATGATATCTGTAAGTCCGAAAATTATTTACCATATAATCCTGATTGCACACATAGTTCTGGATCGCCATGTACTGTAAGAAATTCTCCACATCCATGGTCCGGTTCAGCTTATCCCAATTTTCATCCACATTCAGATCCGCCCGGGAAGCCTCCTTATAAAAGGCATTGTATTCCTCACGGACAGCCCTTTCCGTTTCATCTTCTCCTTCTTCTTCATATAATCCGGATACCTGTCCCTCCAGAACCACCATCCGCCCGTCATATGCACCGTATTTTTCCTCAAAATACCAGTCGTCATAATTGTTCACAAACCAGTACACCCCGTAATATTCCCCGTTTATATAGACACAGACGGCAGATGCGTGCTGCACATCGGGAAAACCCGCTTCCCCGCTCAGCCGGTTGACCAGTTCGTTCCTCAGATACGCATAGCCGTTATCATCTCCGCTGTTGCGGAGTATGAGCCGCTTATACCCGGATACCCGGAGGTTATCCGCACTGTAATCATCCTCGAAAAAGTAATAATCGAAGGTCTTATCCCCGTCATATTCGGATCGTGCGTACAAACGGAAAGAAGGCTGATTTTTGCCTCTGGATGAGGAACCGTACACACGCAATCCGCAATTCTGGGACAGAACTTCCCCGCCCTGCCGGTCAAACAATACCGCCTGTATCTCTCTCTCGTATTCTCTGCCCCTTAAGAAACGGTTATCCCCCGTCAGAAGTCCTTCCTCTCCAAACAGTGCGGCAGGCTCCCCGGAGATCGACAGCACAGGGATGTCATATCGCTCCTGCACCCCGGCTCCCACAATATAGGTTTCGGAGCACACCTCCGCAGGTTTTTCACTGGCGCCGCGGACGAGCGCCTTCACCGTATAGATCTGCTCCTGCTGCAGACATTCCAGACCGATTCCCTGATCCGCGTCATAAATGCCTGCATTACCGTTCTCCTCGGAAGGTATGGAACCGTCCAAAGTGTACAGGATCTCTCCCTGCTCCCGTGTCTCCAACTGCAGCAGGATACTTTCCGAATAAAATCCACTGTCATGGGAAAATATGATCTGCTCCGCCGGGGCATCCTCTTCCTCACTCCGCCTTCCGCCGTTTACCCAGATCCCGGACGTAAATAACATGATAAATGAAATGATCAGACATGCAAAAATCTGTTTCTGTTTTCTGTTCAATGGTTTTCTTTTTCCTTCATCAATATGGTCATACAGCCCGCCCTGCACTCTCAAAAACCGCAGACTGTTTACAGGTTATTATGTGACAGTTCCCGAATCCCGCAGAAGAATTGCTGCAAGCATCACTCGGCTTCCGGAGAGAATCTGCCCCAATCGTTACATATAACCGCAACAGCTCAGACAGGTCACTGAACTGTTACATATAAGCTAACATATTTTCCGAATCATGTCAAAAAAGACTTTAAAAAAGACATGCCTTATGCTATATTGTTATGGAATATCTCAAAGCGGAATCAGGAGGAATACCAAGTATGGCCGAGAAAAATTACCGACAGGAGATCAAGCGGCTTCTTTCCCCCGCCCAAAGACTCCTGCTGGAGCAGCGCATCCGCGCCGTCATGCCCCGGGATTCCCACGGCGGAGACGACGGAAGCTACACCATCCGCAGTATCTATTTTGACACGGTCACAGACCGGTTCTACAGGGAAAAGGAATCCGGCATCTCCCACCGGGAAAAGATACGCATCCGCTTTTATGACTGGCAGCACGGACTGATCAGGCTTGAGCGGAAGGAGAAGCGCGGGAATCTCATATATAAGGATTCCATGACAATCTCGAAAGAAACCGCTGATGCCATGATGCGGAATGACTACTCGCCCCTGCCCGACTATTGTAATCCCCTCGGCGATCAAATATACGGGCTGGCCCACTCAGACGGCCTGCACCCCGTAGTGGTGGTGGATTATGTCCGCACCGCATATGTGTTTCCCGTAGGACATGTACGCATTACCTTTGACTCCCTGCTGCAGGCCGGCAGGCCCGGGATTCCCGTCTGGGCTCCGGATGAGGGGGAATGTTACGACGTAATGGGAGACGATACCATTCTGGAGATCAAATTTAACCAATATCTGCCGGATCATATCCGTCAATTGTTAAGCAGCGTGTCCGCCCCACAGATGGCATTGTCCAAATATGTATTATGCCGCAATGCTCTTATGTGGAAACAGGGCGACTTTACTGGAGGAAAAGTCCGGGAATAAACTTCCGGAGCTTGAATGGATGCCCGCCGGAGCGGGCAGGGAGGTATAACAATGAATACAATCAAAAGTCTATTATCGGAATCCATGCAGCAGATGGGAATGATCGAATCCCTATCCATCCCCACGGTGGTTCTGTCCTTTGCGGTGGCCGCTCTGTGTGCCGCCCTGATCTATACGGTCTACCGTTACTTTTATAAAGGGGTCTCCTACTCTCCCAGCTTCGGCATGCTGCTCATAATGCTCACGCTCCTCACAAATTTTATCATCCTCTGTATATCCACCAATCTGGTGTTGTCTCTCGGCATGGTGGGAGCGCTCTCCATTGTGCGTTTCCGGGCAGCCGTGAAAGAACCCCTGGACGTGGGTTTTCTGTTTTTTGCCATTGCCGCGGGACTTACCTCCGGTGCCAGACTCTATCTCATTGCCATTACAGGCACCATCCTTGTGGATCTGGTATTTGTCATCTGTTATCTGCTGCTGAACGGCACTTCCTCCTACCTGTTGGTGATCCGCTACACGGATGAGGCTCTGGAAGCGCTGGAAGACGCTTTACACGGACAAAAGAAGAAACTGAAATCCAGACTCAGACGCGGCACCACCACAGAGATCACCTATGCCGTCAGCCTGAGAAAAGATTCCGATTCCCTGGTAGATGATCTCTCCGGAATTCCCGGCGTTAAAAACGTGATCTTAGTGCAATATAATCAGGAGGCCTGATCTGCACACAAGCCCCTCCTCAGAAAGAAGCAGTGATGAAAGACAATAAATTTCCCAAAATTTCCCTGACAAATCTACTCCCTGTTATCCTTTTGCTGTCAGGCGCATTTCTCCGGCTGGTCTGCCTTGGCAGTGTTCCCGGAGGAATGCATCAGGACGAGAGCTTCGTGGCCTGGAACGCCTTTTCCATATTGCATGAGGGAATCGATTCCGCAGGACATATTTTCCCTGTCTATATGGCGGACTGGGGGGATGGGCACAGCGCATTGTACGTCTGGCTGCTGATACCCGTTCTGGCATGGAACGGAGGACATTTCTCCCCTTTTCTCAGCAGGCTGCCCCAGGCTGTCGTCTCCATATTCACCCTGTGGTCCGTATATCACCTGATTAAGTGCCTTTTTAACAATAAAAAATTTGCTCTCTGGAGCCTTTTTCTTCTGGCAATATGCCCCTGGCATATTATGATGTCACGCTGGGGCCTGGATGCGAATCTGGCTCCCGGTTTTCTGATCTTCGGACTGACCTTTTTCATCAGAGGACTGGATCAAAAGAAATACCTTCTTCTGTCGGGCTTATTCTATGGATTGAGCCTGTATTGTTATGCCGTGATCTGGCCTGCGGTTCCGATCATGCTGCTCTTGCAGATCGTCTACTGCCTTGCCCACAGGAAGCTGCGCATTGACAGATGGAGCCTTGGAGCTTCTCTGATCCTGTTTGTCATGGCCGTTCCCCTTCTTTTATTCGTTATGGTCAATTCTGAGTTGATCCCCGAACTTACTCTTCCTTTTATGACCATTCCTAAAATGAGCGGCTACCGTGGTTCCGAAATTGCCTTGACCTTTTCCGGCATGTGGCGAAATCTCCGCACTGCTCTTTCCCTTCTGTGGCGCCAGGATAACGGCAGCGCTTTTGATATCCTCCTTCCCTGGGGACTTTTCTACGATATCGGCAGAGTCTTTATCGTGATCGGGGTCATCTCTCTGCTGATACGTTTGTTCCACTGCTTCCGCAAAAGGGAATTCTGTCCGGAGTACTTTCTATTCGTTCAGCTGCTGGGGGGAGCGATTACCTGTCTGTTGGTAACCGCCCTTCTTCACCAGATCAATGATCTGTACATTCCCCTTGTGCTCAGCGAGGCATATGGCGTATGGACCGTAACAGAGCTGGTCAGCCGAAAGAAGGCGGAACTTTCCAGGTGGCTATCCCGGTGCATTGTTCTCCTCTATCTGCTCTGCCTCGCCCTGTTCCAAAGGGATTATTACACCGACTACCGTGCGCTTGTAGGTGCCTGGTTCGCGGAAGGCGTGGAAGATTGCGTGGATTATGCCCTGGAACAGTGTGCCGCCAATAACATTGACACACTGATCACAGAAAAGGGAGCACAGTGGCCCCGTCTACTTCTGTACACGGAGACACTGCCCTCCCAATATCTTTCCTCTGTTGTATATGATGTTGCGCCTAATCCCGCCAACTTTGAGATCAGCAGCGGCATCCGCATCCATGTGGGCATCGATCATGACAACATCAGCTCCGAAAGTGTATATATCATTTACTTTATCGATGTACCGGACTTTGAAGATGACTTTATTCTGACCCGGTTCCACGACTGGTATGTGGCTGTACCGAAGGCAAAATAACTCTTTTATCTGTCCATCTCGGCGACACGTCCCGTGGATTTATGTTCTTTAATGATGCCGTCAATCTCCTTCAGGTCTGTGCTCAAAAGGTCGCCGGGAATGGTATTTTTCAGGGCGCTGACCGCGTTTCCGTACTCAAGTGCCCTCTGATACTCTCCCTCATGAGACAGCAGTCCGTACAATACGCCGGAGATATATGCATCACCGCTTCCGATACGATCCACCACTTCAATATCCGCATAAGGAGCTTCCTCGTAATAAGTGTCGTCCTTTGCACTGTAGATGATGGACCCAAAGGTATGACGCTTGGGACTGTGAACAATACGCTGGGTGGAGGCCACAATGGAGATGGGATAATCCTCCGCGAAGCTCTTCATGATGCTCCTTGCATCTCCCTCCTTCAGGAAAGTCAGCCGCGCCGTCTCCTCAGAGCAGAAGAAAATATCCACATACGGAAGGATCGATTCAATACATTCCTTTGCCTCAGGACCACTCCAGAGATTACCGCGGAAGTTCACGTCAAAGGAAATGATGGTTCCATGCTCCTTGAATCGTTTGATCATCTCCACTGCCGCCGCACGAAGCTCCGGGCTCAGAGCCAGTGTAATGCCGCTGGTGTGGAAGCATCTTGCAGAACTATAAATACTCTCGTCAAAATCATTCACGGACAGTTTATTGATGGAAGTATTCTTCCTGTCGTAGACAATGCGGGGCTTTCTGGGATATGCGCCGCTCTCATAGTAATACACACCCAGGCGGGCATCCTTACTCTCATCATACACCAGATAGTCATCGCTGACACCACAGAGACGGACACGGTTCTTGATATACATGCCCAGGTCATTCGCAGGCAGTTTTGAAATGATACCGCATCGCAGTCCCAGCATGGCAGCACCGGTAGCGGAATTCAGTTCCGCGCCACCCGCCTGTTTGCTGAAAGTGTCACCTCTGGTCATACGCTCGTTGGACGGCGGTGACAGACGCAGCATGATCTCTCCCAGTGACAACAGATCAAATTCTTTTTTCATGTGTTATACCCTCTCTTTTCTTAGTTTATGCGTTCCCCGCGATCTTTATGGAATCCCTGCTTCAGGAACAACTCTTTCGCTTTAACAATCCCCTGCTTCCGTTTTAAGCAGCCCCTTATGATTGCCGCAGGCCGCGGGCAGAGACCCGAAAAATCATAGATTTTCCGGGTTCGCTTCGCTCGTCAAAT
>CAMWWF010000141.1 GCA_947177885.1 uncultured Lachnospiraceae bacterium | reverse complement strand
GTATTGCACTCTACAATAGTACCCTTCACATGGTCAATTATCGGCTTCATAAAGTCGGGACGCAGAAAATTCTGATTGCCCACCTCACCGGAATGCAGCTTTACCGCCACCTTTCCCGGCAGCTTCACTCCCATAGCCTCATACATCCCGATCATCGCCTGGGGTGTGATCTCTTTCGTAAAGTAAACCTTAGCTTTTGACATATAGATCCTCCTTTTTAAGTTCCGTCTCTGCACTTCCGTTCCGAGACTGCTTCATATTTCCTATTGACAATTCTTAAACCACAATGCCTGATTATATCAATTCATTATTTGGCCCATCAAATGATGTTTAAAATATCTAATGGCGTTTCAAGCTGCTTAAATTCAGGCTTCCTCTTAGAGGGCTGCATGGTATCTTCTTTTAAATACCATGCAGCTTGTACTGTTTTCATACCAACCATTTCTGCCGTTTCCAATTCCTTGCTTCCCCATCACCAACATATAAGTAATACTTGGCTTGCACATTCAATTTTTCTAAGCACCTGTTAAATATAGCAGGATCTGGTTTTTGTAATCCTTCATCAAAAGATAAACATACTGCATCAGATGCCATCTGTGTTCCAAAATAGAATGGACTTTCAAAAAGAGTTATAAGAGTTTCATACATATCAAATATGACTGCTTTTGTCATTCACATCACCTCTGCAAAATGAAGATCCGCAAGTGATCTTTTATTTTTGGGCCAGCACACAATACCAGTCCATTTCCTCAAAAGGTTTATCGCAAAACCATGGCAGCGGCCTCACTGTAAATTCCCTATATCCCAATCCCTCCAATGTGGAACGGATCAATTCCATGGGAAAGGGGTTCAAATGCTCTTCGAACTCCATCGTTTCAAAGATCTTTCCATCCCTCTCATATCCCTGGAGAATATGTATGGTGACTGAGCCGTTCTCATGATAGTCCCAGTCCTGAACATAGTTAATGCGCACACCGTCCTGCCGGATAAAAGGCTGTCCCCACCGAAACCGCTTTTTATTTTCCAACTCCCTATCCCAGTTCCTGCTGTCAAGGTAAAGACAGCCTCCGGATCTGACCAGGTGATCCATCTCCCGCAGAGTTCTCTCTATATCACTATTGGAAACATGCGCAAAGGCGTTGCCGGTGCTCATCACACAGTCAAAGGTCTGCGCAAAATGCCGGGACAGTTCCCTGAAATCACACTGTGTCAGCTGTACCGGCAAGCCTTTCAGTGCCGCCTTCTCCTTCGCCTTTTCCAGCATGGATGCGCTCAGGTCCGACCCTGATACATGATATCCCAGTTCTGCCAGGCAAAATGTCAGACATCCCGTGCCGATACTACAGTCTAATACGGATTGAATGCCCTTTCCTTCAAACATTTTCTGATAATGTGATCTATACACTTCATTCGCCTTATCCGTAAAACGCTCGTCATAAATATCCGGAAAATCATACAGATCCGCCATAAATCTTCTCCTCCCGTCTGATCGGTAAACCGCCGACATATCGTAAAGATACCTACTGATCTCTAGGAATCCTGTAATCATGTTAACATTGCACAGTCATACCGTCAACTGTTTTTCAGGCAGAATTTCCGCTGATATGTCGTCACAGGCGGCAGTTCAGGGCATCCTGTGCCCATTCTGATGCAATTTTGATGTAATGCCGTGGTACAATGTCCGCAAAGGGCAGAGTCAAGCGCCCGAAGAAGCATCTGCCGTGCCTGCACGAGCAGATGATCATTCGGGGATTTGACGAGCGAAGCGAACCCGAAAATCCCTGATTTTTCGGGTCTCTGCCCGCAACTTGCGGAAACAATTTATCCGCCTTCATGTACCGCTCTTTGGAACAGTTCTGCCGCGGATGCCTCTCCCTTCCACTCCGTCCCCTACTTCCGTGATGACACGGGAAAGAGTATCCAGTCATATGACGGCTTCCTGTACGGCTACTGGGACGGACAGTTAAGCCGGTATGCTTCTGACACGTTGAAACAAGACTTCTATTTCAACGCCGATTCCAACCAGTCCGGACAATTCTGCATCTATGAAGATCACATCTTCTTTTTGGAAAAGCCCCTTACCGCTTCCCTGACCGGCGCGGACACCTGCCTGTACATGGCGGATCTGAACAGACAGACCCATAAGCTCCTGACCTCCCAGGTGCCCAACACCACTGCGGAATACTCAAGTTACAATAATTATGATGACTATTATGAGATCGATATCTATGACGATATTATTTATCTCATCAGCGACAATTTCCGGGAAAATATCTATTACCGGCCGGATACGGAGTTTCGTTCCGTCACCAGGATCGGGGAGTCGGAAACCCTGTACGGACTGCTTCCGGAGGGCTACAGGGAACCGCTCTGGTACTCCCGTCTTCCCTCCCTGCCTTACCAGATGCGTCATTACGGATATCTGTTCCTGATGGATGAGGACGGAAATCTTGCCGCCTGTGACCCGGAAAGCGGCAGACTGGAAAGCATTGATTTTCCCACGGACAACATTGCCCGCAACAGCGTATTTCTCACCAATGATGCCCTGTACTGCGCGGAAGAAGCCGACTCCGGACAGCCCCTGACCACATGGTACCGCATATCCCTGGATGATCTTCATCACGCGGAAGAATGGGGGCAGTTCCTGCCCATGCAGAGATATACCGGGGACGATATCTTCTGTGACGAGTCAGGCGCATACTTTGCCAAAAGAGAAGGTTCTGTTGTCAGCCTCTACCAGATCCCCTGGGACGGAAGCGGCATCACACTTGCGTACAGCCGGTATCTGCGGGGCGGCGAAGCCTTTCTCAGTCCCGCCTATGGTGACCGGTATCTGTGCTACACGGACGGAGATTACTTCTATTTCAATGATAAAGCAGATTCCCGGTACTGCGTCATGCGGTCCCCTCTGCACGGAGACGATCCGGAACCCCAGATCATAGAGGTATATTATGAGGATCTGGCGGAAGAGATCGGTACCTGCGATACCCTGGATCATACCTTCACGGTAAAGACCGATGTGGACGGAGAAACAGAAAGCTTTACTTACCACACTGTTTTCACCAGATTTTTTCTCACCGGGGACACTGCAGGCGACCATGCCGTGAATGCTTATCTGGACAATGTATACAGAGATCTCCGGAAGGAACTGGATTCCTTTGAGACAAGCTATGCCTCCGAAAGCGAATTTCTTCCGCTTCCCGACGGATTGGGCAGTTATATGGAAGTCACAGCCTGGCCCTCCTATCTCAATGACAACTACCTCGGCATCACCATTGCCGAGGAAACCTACTACTCCGGCGGAGCCCACCCCAACACATGGTCAGAGGAATATGTCTTTGACCGCCGAACGGGAAAGCGGATCGCCATTACGGATATAGTGAAAAATTCACCGGAGGAAATCTGTGAGATCGTGGCCCTCTATATAGAAAAGGATCATCCCGGACTTCATTTCTATGAGACCCCGGAGTCCCGGTCAGGCATCCTGGAAGATTTCCGGTTCTTTCTGTCAGAGGAAGGAATAGGCATCCACTATAATACCTATGAGCTGGGAAGCTATGCGGAAGGAAATGAGGATTATGTCATTCCCTTCTGGGAATTTGACTTAAAGCCGGACACCATAATGTACCTGAACACAGAGAAAGTGCGCTATCGCTATTATGCCCGGTTAGAGACAAAGGAGCCGCCTCTCCCCTCCTATATGGAAGCATTGGGAAATATGCTGACAGAACGGCTTAAGGAAGGAACACTCCCTGAGCTTCTGAAAGAACACGCTGCCGGCTGCCGGGAATTGACTTTTGATGAAATGCTGGAAAAAATGACCGATGACCAGAACGGAGTGCTGAAACAGTACTACATATCGGGGAAACGGTCCGGAGATGAATGGTTCTGCCTGGAGGACAGCGGAGATATCTGGATCCGCCAGCTCCGCGAGCAGGACGAAGTTCCCTGTTGGATCTATTACAGATTCCCTCATATGGGAGACGGATACGGCACTGCCCTGGATGCCGGCAGCACCAGTGAAGAATTCTATTTTCTTGCGTGGGAAGATACGGATTATCTGGTGACGGTAAACAGGGACAGCAGGGGAAACATCTCCGCAGTCTCCACCCATTGCCTGTTGGCCGACACCGTATACAACGGCTGGATTCTTCGCCACACCCTTGATGAAAACGGAGAAGTATCCATGGAGTGTCTGTGTTACCGGATGTAAAAGCATTCCCGCTCCGCACAGATGAATACTGCACCTGCAAACTGCCCATCGGCAAAACTGCGGAAGATCGGACTCAAAAAGATGATAAACGGGGGACAGCGCCTTCGCCTTCTGTCCCCCGGGTCACGTTCCTGAATGAAAAGAAGCTGTCATCACAGATACCGCATTAATGAAACATTCCGCCGACCCAGGATGTCACATTGCTCATTCCCTCACTCATCTTCTCACTGATTTCCTGCACTTTCTCCACCGCGTCATTCAGATTCTTCAGGGACTCGGAAAGTTCCTCCGTATCCAGTCCCTCTATGGCGGAATTGATCGCTTCCACATCCAACTCTCCCAGTGCGTCCGCCACCTGCTCCCAGTCCACCGTTTCCAGAGAAGCATTGATATGGGCCAGTGTATCGTTCAGGCTCTCCACATCCAGAGCTGACACCTTCTCCGCCACAGGCCTGCAGATTTCCGTCAGCTCCTGTACCTTGCCGAACAGCAGGATACCTCCTCCCAACAGGCAGAGCGACAGGAAAGATAACACCATACAGATGATCTGTGTACGCTTGAGTTCCTTTATCAGCTTTTGTGTATCAGGGGCTGTTGTCATATGATCCATTTTTTCCTCATTTCCGCGCAGCATGCGCTTTTCTGACTCCGTCAGCTCCGTGCCGGACACGGTGCATAAAGCCTTCCGGTCCGTAAATCTTCTCCCGGAGATTCCTTTGTCTTCCCGTTACCGCCGCTTTTACAGGCAGCTGACAGCTGTCACCTCATTATAGCAAATTGCATATGGGGTGTAAACCCTGCCGAAATGAGTTTTTGACTCATGACCGTTCAATCATGCCGTCCATAAGTGACCGGAGAATATTGACGACCGCTTATTTATGTCGGACACTCGCCCGTCTGAACCCAGGCATCGTTCCCGTCCCCAGTCTATGTGGCATTTTGGCAGCAGTTCAGCCTTCTGCGAACTATAACCCTGCTGCACACTGCGCCCGCAGGTCCCGTAAAATTGCGCAGGAACGCAATTGGGACTTCGCGGTGCCGTATGACTGAACTGATACACGGATTATGCCGGCAACTGCCGATTTTGCTTGAAATATCAATGTTTTTATGTATAATAGAGGTTAACTGTGTAAAATGAAAGTAACCATTCAGAACCAACCTCGAAAACACTGCGCGTTTCCCCGGTGTTTGCCTGGTTCTGAACAGTTACAAATAAATTAAGGAAAACAGAGGTATTGCAATGATACAGGCAAACAATGTAACATTACGAATCGGCAAAAAAGCGCTATTTGAGGACGTGAACATTAAATTTACGGAAGGGAACTGCTACGGCGTCATCGGCGCCAACGGCGCAGGCAAATCCACCTTCCTGAAGATTCTTTCCGGCAGACTGGAGACTACCAGCGGCGATATCACCATTACCCCCGGACAGCGTCTCTCCGTACTGGAGCAGGATCATTTCAAATATGATGACTGCGCCGTTATGGACACCGTCATCATGGGCAACGAGCGGCTGTACCAGATCATGAAGGAGAAGGATGCCCTCTATGCCAAGGAGGATTTCTCCGATGAAGACGGCATCCGCGCCAGCGAGCTGGAAGCGGAATTCGCGGAGATGGACGGATGGGAGGCGGAGTCCAACGCCGCCATGCTGCTGAATGGTCTGGGCATCGATACGGAGTACCACTATTCCACGATGAGAGATCTGGACAGCAATATCAAAGTGAAAGTATTGCTGGCAAAGGCTCTGTTCGGAAACCCCGACATCCTGCTCCTGGACGAGCCCACCAACCATCTGGATCTGGATGCCATCTCATGGCTGGAGGAATTTTTGATCAACTTTGAAAACACGGTCATCGTGGTATCCCATGACCGTTACTTCTTAAATAAGGTATGTACTCACACCGCCGATATCGACTACGGCAAGATTCAGCTCTATGCCGGGAACTACGATTTCTGGTATGAGTCCAGCCAACTGCTGATCCGCCAGATGAAGGAAGCCAACAAGAAAAAGGAAGAGAAGATCAAGGAGCTGCAGGAATTTATCTCCCGCTTCTCCGCCAACGCCTCCAAGTCCAAGCAGGCAACCTCCAGAAAGCGTGCTTTGGAGAAGATCGAGCTGGACGAGATCAAACCCTCCAGCAGAAAATATCCCTACATCGATTTCCGTCCCGAGCGTGAGATCGGAAATGAAGTCCTGACCGTAGAACATCTGTCCAAGACGATCAACGGCGAAAAGGTACTGGATGACATCTCCTTCGTGGCAGGTCATAATGATAAGATCGCCTTTGTGGGAAGTCAGGAGCTTGCCAAGACCACCCTGTTCCAGATCCTGATGGGTGAGCTGGAACCGGACGAAGGCACTGTAAAATGGGGCGTTACCACCTCGCAGGCCTATTTCCCCAAGGACAGCACAAAAGAATTCGATAATGACCTGACCATTGTGGACTGGCTCACCGGCTACTCCCCCATAAAGGATGTGACCTATGTCCGCGGTTTCCTGGGACGTATGCTGTTTGCCGGTGAGGACGGCGTGAAGAAGGTAAAGGTACTGTCCGGAGGCGAAAAGGTACGCTGCCTTCTCTCCAAAATGATGATCAGCGGTGCCAACTGCCTGGTGCTGGACGAGCCCACCAACCATCTGGACATGGAGTCCATCACCTCCCTGAACAACGGGCTGATCAAGTTCCCGGGAGTGGCCCTGTTCTCCTGCCATGACCATCAGTTCGTGCAGACCACGGCCAACCGCATCATAGAACTGCTGCCGGACGGACATATGATCGACAAGATCACTACCTACGACGAATATCTGGCAAATGACGAGATGGCAAGGAAGCGCACTATCTTCACCGCCCAGAAAGAGGAGGACGACAATTAGAGTCCACAGGCTTTTGGGGCAAAACGGCACCTTTCAGGCCCATCAGTGAGAAAGGCAGGGAA
>CAMWWF010000140.1 GCA_947177885.1 uncultured Lachnospiraceae bacterium | reverse complement strand
CTATATGGAGTTAAGACGGTAAGAAGGAGGACATACCTTTGCTTGAGATTAAGACGAATGATGCTGAATCTGCAGCCAAGATCATTGTAGTTGGTGTGGGCGGTGCAGGTAATAATGCTGTAAATAGAATGATTGACGAACAGATTGACGGAGTGGATTTTATCGGTGTGAATACGGACAAGCAGGCGCTTCAGCTCTGTAAGGCGCCCAAGCTTTTACAGATCGGTGAGAAGCTGACCAAGGGACTGGGTGCAGGTGCCAAGCCTGAGATCGGTGAGAAGGCGGCGGAAGAGAGTATTGAGGAGATAAGGGATTCCATACAGGGATCCGATATGGTGTTTGTCACCTGCGGAATGGGCGGCGGTACCGGTACCGGTGCGGCTCCCGTGGTGGCAAAGGTGGCGAAGGACATGGGGATCCTTACGGTGGGTGTTGTGACCAAGCCTTTCCGCTTTGAAGCGAAGGCGAGAATGGTGAATGCGTTAAGCGGTATCGAGCGTATCAAGGAAAATGTGGATACGCTGATCGTGATCCCGAACGATAAGCTCCTGGAGATCGTGGACAGGCGCACTACCATGCCGGAGGCCCTCAAGAAAGCGGATGAGGTGCTGCAGCAGGCGGTTCAGGGTATTACGGATCTGATCAATGTACCTGCGGTGATCAATCTGGATTTCGCAGATGTTCAGACGGTAATGAAGGACAAGGGTATCGCCCATATCGGTATCGGCGAAGGCAAGGGCGATGAGAAGGCATTGGATGCGGTGAAGATGGCGGTGGAGTCTCCGCTGCTTGAGACCACTATCACCGGCGCTTCCCATGTGATCATCAATGTGTCCGGGGATATCACACTGGCGGATGCCAGCGATGCGGCCAGCTACGTACAGAATATGGCGGGTGACGAGGTAAATATCATTTTCGGCGCCATGTACGATGCCTCCAAGTCCGACAGCTGTACCATCACTGTGATCGCTACCGGTCTGGAGGATGTGTCAGGAAGCATGCCCGTTTCATCCAGAGCGGGTGCAGGGCAGGCATACAGACAGCCTGTTCCGTCCAATCCTCTCAGAGGTAATGTAGTGCAGCCCGGCGTTTCCCAGGGCGTTCCCGTGCAGCCTGACCCCAGAGCGGTACAGGGCATTCAGAAGCCTGTGGATATCCGGAGCAATGTGGTGGAGAAGAGCCTGAAGATCCCTGATTTTTTGCAGCGTAAGTAATGTTCTGTAAGCCATGTTATCTGTTCGGGACGGTTCGTAAGCGGCGGTGGCCGCCTGTGTACATAACCGGCATAGAACGTGTTTGAGAAATACTTTCCACGGGATGTTCGTCACATTTTGTGGGATGCAGGACCCAATTTGGGAGGCGCAGCGGGACTGCGGTGACCAAATTGGGATGTTGCGGGCCGCAAAATGCGGGATAAAATATACAATAAGTTGGCCGGCAGCTGATCACATACATTTCCGAAATGCTGTCGATGGAAGTTGTACGCTCAGCCGGAAGGATGATACCATATCCTTCAGCCGGGCTTTTTTCTGTTTTCCGCGCGAAATGGCATAGATGCGCGGATTTTTCTGTATTCTCCTTTGTCGAAAAAAAACGTTCATTCCGGTATCGTTTTTGACAAATTCCATGAGACATTCCCTTTATAATCATTGTGAAAAGGATGATGTTAATGCGTTATGAACTGTATGCAGACAGTTTACTGCTGCTCAATTTTGTCATGAATCTGTATCTGCTGATTCTGGTAGACAGGAGTACTCTCCATACTACCACGGGGAGAAGGCTTCTGCTGGGAGCTGCATTTGGAGCTGTCTGCTATTTCCTGCCTTTTGTATGGAATGTGCCGCCAATCTTGAAGCTGTCGGCGGGATTCCTTGGGGGGACGGCCGGAATGCTGCTGCTGGCGTTTCCTGTGAGGGGGTTCAGAATGTTTCTGAAGCTGTTAAAGTACCTGACCCTGTATTCTGTGGGAATGGGGGGAGGCATGCTGCTCCTGCTCAGGGTACTGGGGCGTCTGGGAATCTCTGCCACGGGAATTCTGGCGCTGATGGGGACGGGAGGTGTTCTGTTCCTGTTTCTGAGGCACTTTTCAGAGGACCGGAGACGGGAGTCCTGTATATGCCGCGCTACTTTGATCTGCGGGGAAAACAGGCGGACCGTGAGCGCACTGATCGATTCCGGAAACAGCCTGATCGAGCCTGTCAGCGGGAAACCGGTCTCCGTGGTGGAGGAAGAGGTCTTTCAGAGCTTATGCTATAACGCGTCTCCCGGATTTCGTGCCATTCCCTACCATAGTATCGGCAAAAAGAGGGGAATCCTGCGGGGGTACCTGTTGCCGGAATTGCAGCTTGAGATCGACGGTATGACAAAGGCTTTTTATGAAATATATATTGCGGTGAGTACAGAGCAGATATCAGGTGACGCAGAGGCAGACTCCGTAAAAATGATAATAAATCCCCTCCTCCTGAAAGCAAAGGGGAAGAGGAGGCCGGAGAAACGGCAGAATGAGAGGAAATATGATACTGAAGGTGGCAATTTCGGGAAAAATGCATTTTAAAATGATCCACAGGGAGAACCTGTTTCTGGGAAGAACGGGAGAGATCCATTATATTGGCGGGGCGGAAGTCCTTCCGCCGCCTTTGGAACTGGAAAAGGAAAATCAGGTCATTTCGGATCTGGGAACGGAATATGAGGATGCGGCGAAAGCAACCCTGATAGAACATAATCTCCGTCTGGTGGTATACATAGCAAAGAAATTTGACAATACCGGTGTAGGGGTGGAAGACCTGATATCCATCGGTACCATAGGATTGATCAAGTCCATCAATACCTTTAAGCCCGATAAGAATATCAAGCTGGCGACCTATGCCTCCAGATGTATTGAGAATGAGATCTTAATGTATCTGCGGAGAAATAATAAGACCAGGCTGGAGGTGTCCATAGACGAACCACTGAACGTGGACTGGGACGGAAACGAACTGCTCCTGTCGGATATCCTGGGTACGGACGAGGATGTGATCTACCGCGACCTGGAGAATGAGGTGGAGCGAAAGCTTCTGATGCGTGCCATCAATAAACTGTCAGAGCGGGAGAAGACGATCATCAAGCTGCGGTTCGGACTGGGCACTCAGGACGGACAGGAGATGACCCAGAAGGAGGTGGCGTCCCTTCTCGGCATATCCCAGTCCTATATTTCCAGACTGGAAAAAAAGATCATGCGCCAGCTGAAAAAAGATATCAGCAATGATATTTAAATGGAGCTAAATTGATGACAAAGCGATGCATTTTTACTTTCCAAAGCCGGCGTTATAGTATATACTGTTTTTATGGGTATACTATAGTAAATTCTCATGCAGCCGGCGGCACTGCCGCGCGGGATGGTCTGAGGGTTTACTGTGGAGAGGAAGATGCACACGGATCCGCAAAAGGAAGCTTATCCGTCGCACGGCGTAGCGGTAATGGCGGTGGGCAGCGTGCATCAGAGTTAAAGTTTCGGAGCATACTTGCTGTAACACAAAGTTTTACAAATTGGGAAAATATACTGCGTGGAGTTTGCAAAAATGATTCAACGTGATGATATACTGTCCATGGAATATCTGAAGAAGACGGAATTTACCGGATGCCACAAGGGGATGCGGTATCGTCTGGAGAAGGCGGAGGGCGAGGACGGTGAAAAGAAGCTGAAATGCACCGTCTGGCCGGAACCCTTTAATTTCTTTAAGACACCTGACGACAAGAAGGAGAGTGAATTCTTTTTCTTCGGTGAGGACGGTGTCGTGGATGCTGTCGCATGGATGAATGACAGGCTGTTTCAGGAGAAAGAAAAGTGGGAACATGCTGTTGGTGATTGGGATACTTATCAGTGAAGAGAGCTGAGACCGTTTTGAGAGAGGTTTTGGCGTTTTGGTGTACGGGTGCGCTTTCTCGCAGTTTCTGCAATGTTATGCGGATTTCGGTAATGGGGCGCGCCGAGTGTGGAGGATTATTATAAATGTTTTATTATATATGCAGAGATCTGACGAATGCTCTGAAGTACCTGCCTTTTGGCATTGGCGCCGGAGCCCTTTGTTTTTGTACGCTTACGGCATGGAATGTCCGGCAGAGAAAGAGACAGAGAGACAGCATCCCCGTGGTGCAGAGAACCCTTTTTTTTACTTATCTGGCGGTGATCCTGACAATAACCTTCTTCTCCAGAGAGAGCGGGAAAAGTCAGGGGCTGGATCTGGAACTTTTTTCCACATGGGGGATCAATGACAGAAATAATGCCTATGTGATAGAAAATGTTCTGCTTTTCGTGCCTTATGGGGCGTTCTGTCCTCTGGCATTCCGGTACGCGCGGAAATTCCGGAACTGCCTGATGACGGGAGCCCTGACCAGTCTTTCGGTGGAACTGCTCCAGCTGTTCACGGGCAGGGGATTTTTTCAGATCGATGATATCCTGACCAATATACTGGGAACGATAGTGGGATATCTGTTGTATGTTGTAACGGTTAAGATCCAGGTAAAATGGGCTGAAATAAATGACAGATACTCGCGTTCAGGGGCAGATCACCCGTCCGGCAATGATCTCCTGCGATGAACAGCAGCATTCCGGTCTGTTTTAAACCGGGACACGGGAAATTCCATATGATTTCAGTCCTTCTGAGAGTCCAGCAGGCCTTCCGCATAGGAGACCAGCCGGGCTTTATTTTTTGTGCCCAGGCGGCGGTAGCAGCGCAGAAGATAATCACGCTGCTCATCAATGGTACAATTGTCGGGCTGTTCCGCAGGGGAGAGTCCCATGATATAATCCATACTTGTATGAAATATCTCACTCATCCGGATCAGGGCGGCCAGACTGGGCAGATGTTTCCCGTGTTCATAGGCGCTGATCGTCTCCTGGGTGACACCTAACTCTATGCTGAGCTGCAGCTGGGTGATTCGCTTTTCTTTGCGTAGTTCTCTGATTCTGTTTGGCAAAACTGACTCCTTTTACGTTGGGCTCCGCATAGCCTGGAGCCGTCTGTGTGGCATGTTTGGAAGTTGTCCTTAATTATAAAGGATAGTATTGTAAAGAATACAGCTTATATCTATGTTTATGCAGAGAATATAGGATAAAGACATAATGCGGAATGCTTTATGAAAATTATGGTATTGAGCAGTACGATAATATCATTGTAAAAGCAATGTGGCGAGCAATGTGGCGCAGAATCCGGGAAAGGTATATTTCAAACACGCTCTGCCCGGATGCGTGATCAGGAGGAGCATTGTAACAGGAATGGGTTCTGCTGCAAAATATAGTTGAAAATTGTATAAATATAATATATAATTGTAGAAATACAATATGAAACTATATATGGGAGGGGTTGTACGTTGATCAGAATAGCTGTTGCAGATGAAAATGAGGAGTATTTGGATCGGTTGGTCAGTGTGCTGGAAGAATATAAAGATCTGACATTGTCCGTATATACGGACAGAAGCGGTATTGAGACTGCTTTGGCTTCCAGAACCTTTGACATTCTGCTGTTCGATTCCGATCTGTATGACGGACAGACAGCTTTGAAAAAGAATACATTGGCTGTGATGCTTCTTGATGAGGATAAAGCGGTACCGGTGTCCTGTCAGGGCTTTCACAAGATCAACAAGTATCAGCGTATCAGCAGCATTTATAAACAGATCTTAGAACTGTATTCGGAAGTCTGTCAGGATGTGGGTGAGCTTATGGGACGCCGGCCGGTAGTGTCGGCGGCATTCTATTCACCCGTGGGAGGATGCGGCAAGACAACACTGGCGCTGGTTGCGGCTTCAAAGCTTGCCATGCGCGGGTATAAGACGTTTTATATCAATTTTGAGGATATTGCTTCAGAGGACTGTTATCTGCCTCAAAGTGCGGATAAGGGAGTCAGCGAGCTGGCAGGGTTTCTTGGTGCGGATATCAATTTTCCCATGAAGCTGCAGAGCCTGCTGCAGAGTAAAATGGATAATCTGTATTACCTGAAGCATTTTGACAGTCCCAACGACATCTATGAGATGACGGATCAGGAGGTGGAAGAGCTTCTGAGGGAGATCAGCCGGTCAGGATTCTTTGAGTACATTATCGTGGATATGGGAGTGGCTTTGGATGCCAGGGCGCTTGGCATCTTTGAACAGATGCAGAAGATCGTTCTGGTGGAAAAACCGGATGCCATCGCCGTACATAAAATAAAGTGTTTTATGGCACAGACCCATATTTTGAACGCACACGGACAAAAAATGGTGAGGGTGTTGAACTTTGACAACGGTCGGACCGCGGAAACCGACAGTCAGATACCGCTGGCAGGCAGAGTGGGAGGAGTACAGAATCCGGATTCGGCACAGCTGATCACCGTGCTGGCGGGAAATGCCGGTGTGAATTATGTGGATGCCCTGATCATGTGAGGATCGGATGCTTTTTTCAACCGGAGAATGCAGGTTGTGCGGTTCGGAATGTCGCGCACTTGAACTGCAGAGCCTGATCCGATATCCGGTTCGTGTGTTTGTGAGAAAGGAGTTTCGTCGGGGAGGATTGGTATGAGAGACTATTTTACAGAAGAGACCGTCAGGATACGTGAGATGATCAGCAGGGATCCCTCTTACTCGGAGCTGACGGATGAACAGTTGAGGGAGCGGGCGGAGAAGATGATGGAGCTCCGCGTCAGACAGGCGGAGGAATCGGAACCGGACGTGGCAGCGTATTATTCGTCCCTGTCCTTCCGCACCCGGAAGAGTCTGGCGGACAATGTCTTTGAATCTATCAGGGGATTGGGGATTTTGGGAAAGATCATTGCGGACAAGAGTATCACAGAGGTCATGATAAACGGGTATGACACCATATTTGTGGAAAAGGGCGGAAAGCTGGAACAGATTCCGGAGAAGTTCGAAAGTCAGGAACGTCTGCGGAATATCATCACAAAGTTTGTACAGGACATGGGGCGTTCGGTAAATGAGAGCAATCCCATTGTAGATACCCGTCTGGCGGATGGCTCCCGTGTAAACGTGGTTTTGGATCCCATTGCCTTAAATGGGCCGATTGTCACCATCAGACGGTTCCCCGAGGAGGGAATGACAATCCGGAAGCTGATCAGCTACGGTTCCATCACTCCGGAGGCAGCGGCTTTTTTACAAAAGCTGGTGCAGGCGAAATACAATATCTTTATCAGCGGCGGTACCG
>CAMWWF010000139.1 GCA_947177885.1 uncultured Lachnospiraceae bacterium | reverse complement strand
GGGCAATATCAAACTTTTCCGGGAAAAGGGAGAGCTCTTTTCCCAGCGCTTTCTTCTGGACTGCACCGCACAGAAGCTTCAGGAAAGCGAGAACCAGAGACGTCAGATGGATCTGGTTCAGGCATTGAGCATAGATTTCAAGCTGGTCTGCTTCTTAGACCCTGAGACAGGCACGGTGACTCCGATCAGAAGCGACGGCTGGAAAACAGACAGCCTCTTCAGCGGCGGGATATCGCTGAAGGAAAGCATGGAACAGTACATACAGGAATGGGTTCATGAGGACGACCGGGAAATGCTGCGTCTGGCCATCTCTCCAGACACACTGAAAAAAGAGCTTTCCGAAAAGAAACAATACTATATCAACTATCGCAAATGTAAAGACGACAAAGTCATATATTTTCAGGTGAAAGCAGTTGCGGTGGGGACCGGTGACGGCGCTCTGGGGATCGTTCTGGGATTCCGCAATGTGGATGCGGAGATCCACAAGGAAATGGAGCAGAACAGTCTGCTGGAGGCCGCGCTTTCACAGGCAAACAGGGCCAGCAAGGCAAAGAGCGTATTTCTGTCAAATATGTCCCACGACATACGCACGCCCATGAATGCCATCGTGGGATTTACGAATCTGGCCATCTCCCACATTGATCAGAAGGAACAGGTGGCTGAGTATCTCAAAAAGATCATGACCTCCGGAAATCACCTTCTGAGCCTGATCAATGATATATTGGATATGAGCCACATTGAGAGCGGAAAGATCAATCTGGACGAAAAGCCATGCAGTCTGCCGGATATTTTACACGGGCTGCGGAATATCCTGCAGGCGGACATCCATGCGAAACAGCTGGAACTGCAGATCGACACGGTGGATGTCCTGGACGAGGATATCTGTTGTGACAAGCTCCGGTTGAATCAGATTCTTCTGAATCTGCTCAGCAACGCCGTGAAGTATACCGGTGCGGGCGGTACGATCAGTATGCGGATCACCGAAAAATCCGGTGCCCCCGCGGGCTATGCCAATTACGAATTCTGCATCAAAGACAACGGTATCGGCATGAGTCAGAAATTTGTGGATCATATTTTTGAGCCCTTTGAAAGAGAACAGAACACTACCATCAGTAAGATCCAGGGAACCGGTCTCGGAATGGCCATCACGAAGAATATCGTGGACATGATGAACGGCACCATTCGCGTAAAGAGTGAACAGGGTGTGGGAACGGAATTTACCGTTTCCTTCACATTCCGTCTCTCTTCCGACTCGAGAGAGCTGCAGGGAATACCGGAGCTGAAAAATTGCAGGGCTCTGGTGGTGGATGATGATTTCAACACCTGTGACAGCGTTTCCTACATGCTGGGACAGCTTGGCATGCGCGCCGAGTGGACACTGTCCGGAAAAGAGGCTGTGCTGCGCACTCATCAGGCGGTGATGCGGAGCGACGATTATTCCGTATATATCGTGGATTGGCTGCTGCCCGACATGAACGGTGTGGAAGTGACTCGGCGGATCCGCAAGGAGACGGGACAGGATGTACCGGTTATCGTGCTGACCGCATATGACTGGACAGATATCGAGACGGAGGCGAAAGAAGCAGGCGTCACGGCATTCTGCGGCAAACCGCTGTTTCTGTCGGAGCTGAGGACCTGTCTGCAGTCGGTAATACAGCCAAGCGATACAAAGGAAGAAAGCGCCGCCAAAGACACTGCGAAGCATCATACCGGGCGCATTCTGCTGGTGGAGGATGTGGAACTGAATCAGGAGATCGCGGTGGCAATTCTGGGAGACGCGGGATTTACCACGGAAGTAGCAGAAAACGGCAGAGCCGCTGTGGAGATGGTGGCGCAGTCCGAGCCGGGATATTATCAGGTGGTACTGATGGATGTGCAGATGCCGGTCATGAACGGTTACGAGGCAACTCAGGAAATCCGCCGCCTGGAGAACCGGGAACTGGCTTCCATACCGATCATCGCCATGACCGCCAATGCCTTTGAGGAAGATAAGCAGGAGGCGCTGAAGTGCGGTATGAACGGCCATATTGCCAAACCCATTGATATACAGAAATTGTTTGAGACTTTGGACAGCGTGCTGTAAAAGGCGCTCTATAACTTCGTGACTGTCAAGATCCGTCAATGCCCCGCTGCTTTGCAGCGGGGTTCCTCTGCCTTGCAGCCGGAAACTCATTCTGCGCCAAATGCAAAGTTACTTCTTAACAAACAATTCCTAAAACCGGACGGATGCTCCCGTTCGAACCCGCTTTCAGCTCACCGTATCAGTCTGCACTTCTTTGCCACCTTCACCAGCAAATTCCCCTTTGGGAAGCTCCTCAATTCCTTCTCCGTCACTCCCCTCATGAGTATCAGCATCACAAAATACACCCCCGCACCGATCAAGATCGCAGGGATCACCGAGATCCGGGGCGATTTCGTCAGAAGCAGCAGTCCCTCATACACCGCCCATGCGGCGGCTCCCATAAAGGCAGCCGCAAGACCGGGGATCAAAAAGCTGCGCACTATCTCCTGCCGGTATCCCACCGCCCTGCGGACGGCCCTCTGGTTCAGCATGCACATAATGAAGGAATACGCCGTATTGGCGATGGCAATGCTGTACAGATCCAGCTTCGTCCCGTACAGAAGCCCCATGGCAAGCCCCGTCTGTACCGTCAGCGCAATGGCCGCATTCAGGATGGGGGTATTCACTCTGCCCGCTCCCTGTAAAATGGAACTGTTCAATGTGGACAACGCATAGAAGATCACCGACAGGGCCAGCGCCATCAGAAGTCTTGTGGCCAGATCCTCCGCCTCCTCCGTGGTATAGGAAAACAGCAGGCAGGTTATGGGTCTCGCCAAAACCAGAAGTCCCACCGCACAGGGAATGGAGATGATCATTGTGGTCTTTACGGCAAGACCGATCTTTGCTCTGGCCTCTCCCATCTCCCTGGCCGCAACCAGCTGCGCCACAGAAGGGATCACTGCCGATGCCATAGCCGTTGCAAACGCGATGGGAATGTTGGAAATAGTCAGCGCGTGACCGTTAAATATTCCCCATCTGGAAAAAATATCCGTAGCTCCCAGTTCCTTTATCCCCAGATACCATTTTGTATAAATCCGGTTATTCACCGCGCCGCTGAGATTATAAATGGCGGTGCTCAGAATAAACGGTGTGACCACGGAAGTGATCGTCCTGATCATCGCCCCACAGGAATCCACCTCCCGGTGTCTGTCCCTTTGGACTCTTCTCATGATCAGCCCCCGGTTCAGCCCGTACATCCCCAACATAAACAAAAGCGCCACAGCGACGCCCACACCGGTTCCCAAAGCGCTTCCGCTTGCACCGGCCGTGGCCCGCACCACCTGCTCCGCCTCCGTGGCGGGAACATCCAGAGTGCCCATGACAGACCGGATCAGCAGATACGCCCCTGCCACACTGATCACTCCGTTGGCGATCTGCTCCAGTATCTGGGATATGGATGTCTGTACCATGCTCTTATGCGCCTGGAAATAGCCCCTCAGCACTCCCAAAATGCCATAGACAAAGATAGTCGGCGCAAAAATGCGCAGAACCGGCACTGTCTCTTTATCCACAAGCAGGCCCGCCCCGAAGAACAGGAACAGGCTGGCAGCACCTCCCACCACCAGCACATAGACAAGGGCGCACTGAAACAGCCTGTGTGCATTTCTGAATTCCTTCAGCGCCAGTTTCTGGGCGATCACCTTGGAGATCGCGGAAGGAATGCTGTAGGAAGAGATCAACAGGATAATGGTATAATAATTATAAGCGGTATGATAATATCCAAGTCCCAGGTCACCGATGATACGCTGCAAAGGGCTCCTGTAAAGGAGCCCTATGATCCTGCTGATAATACCGGCCGCCGCCAATATTCCCGCCTGCATGATGAAGCTGTTCTTCTTGCTGCCGTTGTCTGCCATACAATCCCTATCCTATAAGCCAGTCGTACATTTCCTGATATTTCAGCGCAGATACGTGCCATGAGAAATCTGCTGCCATGGCACGGTCCACCATCTTGTTCCACTCGCGCTTCTTATCATAATAGATATGCTCGGCATAGCGAATTGTATTCAACATTTCATGTGCATTATAATTTACAAAGCTGAATCCGGTTCCGGTATTCTCAAATTCATTGTAAGGTTCTACGGTATCCTTCAGACCGCCCGTCTCGCGCACGATGGGAATGGTTCCGTAGCGCAGGGCCATAAGCTGGCTCAACCCGCAAGGCTCGAACAGAGAAGGCATCAGGAAAGCGTCACAGGAAGCATAAATCTTATGGGACAGATCCTCGGAGTAATAAATATTGGCGGAAACCTTGCCATGATACTTCCAGTCAAAATGACGGAACATATTCTCATAACGCTCCTCGCCGGTTCCCAGGATCACCAGCTGCACGTCATCCTGGCAAAGCTCATCCATGATATAGGCGATCAGGTCAAACCCCTTCTGGTCCGTCAGGCGGGAGACAATACCGATCATCATCTTCCTGTCATCCTGGCACAATCCCAGCTCCTGTTGCAGAGCGCGCTTGTTTTTCACTTTCTCCTTGCGGAAGTTCGCGGCATCATACTGGCGCACGATACGCTTGTCTGACTCCGGATTGAAATCCGCATAATCGATACCGTTCACAATTCCCCTCAGGCTGTTGCTTCTGGCACGGAGCAGACCGTCCAGTCCCTCCCCGTAAAACGGCGTCTTGATCTCTTCCGCGTAAGTATTGCTCACAGTGGTCACCGCATCCGCAAAGACGATACCTCCCTTTAACAGATTGGCGTCCTTGTATGCTTCCAGTTTGTCGGGGGTAAAATAATATCCGGGCAGACCGGTGATGTTCTGAACCGTCTTCGTATCCCATTTCCCCTGGAATTTCAGGTTATGAATGGTGATGACCGACTTCATATTGCGGAAGAAATCTCCCTCATGGAAGCGTTCCTTTAAGTACACGGGTACCAGGCCCGTCTGCCAGTCATGGCAGTGGATCAGATCCGGCTGGAAGCCGACTGCCGGAAGCGCGGACAACAGCGCCTTGGAAAAGAAAGCGTATCTCTCGATCTCCCATTTGGGATCGTCACTGTACACTTTCATGCCGCTGAAATAGTATTCATTATCAATAAAATAATAATGGACACCGTCTTCAACCGCTTCCATCACTCCCACATACTCATTCTTCCAGTTAAAATCCATGTAAAAATGAGTCACATACTGCATCTTGTCCTTCCATTCCTGTTTCATGCAGGAATACTTGGGAATAATGACCCGGACGTCAAAATATTCTTTATCAATACATTTTGGCAGCGATCCCACTACATCCGCCAAGCCGCCTGTCTTGATAAAAGGTACACCTTCTGATGCTGCAAATAATATTTTCTTCATCGTAACCCTCCACCGAAATATATATACATTCATTATACATCATTCCCCATTCAGTGGAAAGTATTTCTTTTTTATTTTCTGTGTTTCACTTCTGTCCGGATGTAACAGTTCGGACAGGTCACCGAGCTGTCACAATGATGCACACTGCCCTCGCAGGTCCCGCAAAATTGCGCGGAAACGCGATTCTGACTTCGTGGGAGGGACTGTCTGAACTGCCACATCCGGTTATGTTCCCCTCCGGTGAACCGTGATCTGTTCAGTTCCGGTATGATAACCGGATCCGGTCCGCGATGAGGGCTATGAATTCCGAATTGGTAGGCTTGCCCTTCCCCGTGTCTATGGTATAGCCGAACAGGGCATCCAGTGTCTCCATCCTTCCCCGGCTCCATGCCACTTCTATGGCATGCCTGATCGCGCGCTCCACCCTGCTGGGCGTGGTCTGAAAACGTTTTGCTATGGTAGGATAGAGAATTTTGGTGATGGAACTGATCATACCGGGATCCTCCACCGACATCATAATGGCTTCCCGCAGATACTGGTATCCCTTGATATGGGCGGGAACACCGATCTCATGGATCATGTTGGTGACATCCTTCTCCAGATCGCGGTCCGACTGCTGTTTCTCCTTCTCCGCGCTCTGTATGGTTGCTCTGGCGGATTTATTCCTGGCGGAAGGAACCGTGATCATGATCTGAAATTCCTTGTCAGCATCCATCAAATCTCCCAAAATTTTGTATATTTTCTCGTTATCCTTCGTAGCGGTAATGTTTAATTGTTCCATAATGCTACCTCCAAGAATAAAAACATCTAAATTTCGTGCTTTCCCTATTATAAAAGATAAAAGATTGCCGAATCAACTCAAAGCCATCGCAAAAAAACCTTATCTTCACCAAAAAAAGTGATATTCGCTCAAATTCCTGCTGTTTTTACCAATATTTTGGGAAAAATGCTATCATTTTTTGTCGGTTTTTGGAAAATTTTTATTGGAAATGTTTGGAGGATTCAACGCCGCTTGCATGGCAGAGAATAATCGGGTACAATAAAAACAGCAATTTTATCGGGAATTTTGAAGCCGATCATATGTATACACAATCAAAGACCCCGCTGCAGAGCAGAAGGTGTCCTTTGGACACCTTGGTATTGTGACCTCGCGGCATTCGCCAAGTCAGCCTGCTGACTTTATGCTCGTGCAAGCAGCGGCACAAAGCCAGCTACGCTGGCTTGGCTCATTGCTCGCGGGAATATACTCCCGAAATCCTGACAGAGGGGATTTGACTCCCGAAGGAAATACGGTCGAAAAAGCAGAGGATCGGCAAAGGCGGTCTCCCGCAGCCTCAGTAAAGAGGAGACGGAGATTCCGAGAGTACAGCACATGGAAACGGAGAAAATATGAAGCAGATCAATGAGGACATCAAGCAGGGAAATTTCAAACAGGTCTATCTTCTGTACGGGGAAGAACGCTATCTGCGCAGACAGTACAGGGATCGTCTGCGGAAAGCTCTCTGCAGTGAGGACGACACCATGAATGTTCACTTTTATGAGGGCAAAAATATCTCTGTGGGCGAGATCATCGATCTGGCCGAGACCCTGCCTTTTCTCGCGGAACGGCGCGTTATTTTTATCAGCAACAGCGGTCTTTTCAGATCCGGAGGAGAGAAGATGGCGGAATATCTCGCCGCTCCCAACGAAACGACTTATTTTGTCTTCACAGAGAGTGAGGTTGACAAACGGAGCAAACTGTATAAGACGGTTCAGTCCAGGGGCTATGCCGCCGATTTCTCCGTGCAGGATGAAAAAACTCTGAAGCGCTGGGT
>CAMWWF010000138.1 GCA_947177885.1 uncultured Lachnospiraceae bacterium | reverse complement strand
AAATACTACTATGTTTCCGTCTTCACTTTCTGTCATTTCCACATCTGTCCCTGTGATTCCCAGCACGATCTTATCATTCGCACAGAGCTGCTCCATGACTGGTATCTGGGACATGGTACGCTCATAATCCAGCAGATACATCCTGTCAGCGGTATAGCGGACCCGATAATATTCTTCCACATTGTAATAAACGCTATCTTTCCCTTCCGAAGTGGAAACAATGTAATCCAAAAGCAGGGAAGCCGTCTGAGACGAGATTTCCGTCAGCCTGATTGTCGGAGCCTTTGTCTCCTGCACCTCCAGGTCTCCCCAGGTGATCTGGTAAAAACTGCTGTGAATGTTTACTTTATGAAGGGAACTGTTGTCCTCCAGATAAGGGTTCGTCTCCAGATAGGCAACAATGTCCCTGGCAGCCTCTTTATCGTAAAGTTTTCCGTGAAAATCCATACAGAAAGCTATTTTTTCCGACGCATACAGGCTGGAGCTCCATATGATACGCGTGTAATAGAATACTTCCCTGTCGTCCTCCAGTTCCAAAAGTATACTCAGAGAGTATTCTTCGTCCCTTTCTATCAGGTCCTTCAGAACAATGCTGCCGCGAATCTCTTCTTTTCCCGTCCACAGCCACTTTACATCCGTATTTTCAATGAGTCTGGCCCCGTCCACACTCCTCACTTCAATAGAGATACCCATAACTTCCTCTCCGTAGGTATCCACCGAAAAGTCTACATTCCTTCCTTCTCCCAGGACAGTCACATTGTCCCTCTGAAAGGCAACATTCATAGCCTCACTGTAGCCGTGAAGCTGATTATAGGCCGTCCCGTCCACTTCCATGGTAACCAGCGGCAGAGAAGCCGGCGCCATCTCCATGGTGAGATTATCATGTCCTTTGTTCATCAGCATACTCACCGCAAACAGCGACGCAACAAAAACGATGAAAAAGACGCAAAGCTTTATCACACTTTTTTTCATACCATCTATTATGTCCTTACAACAGTTTATTTAATGCAGGCTCCACCTGCAGAAATTCCATAACCCGGTTCAGGGAATTTCTGCCTGATGCGGGACGCATCCTTTCGGAACGCACGGCTCGAATCATCAGGTTCTTAGGTGTATGCTCCATGTCAATAAATTCCAAAATCTGGGTATCATAACCGTTCTGTTCCAGAATGTCCGCCCGAAGAGCATCCGTAATCAACGCTGCCATTCTCTCCCGGATCACCCCGTACCGCAAAATCATTTTCAATTCGTCACAGTGTATCTGTCTGTTAAGCTCATGCTGACAGCAGGGCACTGCCATAATAACCGAAGCTCCCCACTTTACCGCCTTCTCCAGCGCATAGTCCGTAGCCGTATCACATGCATGCAGTGATATTACCATGTCTACTCTGTCATCGGTTTCAAAACTGCAGATATCTCCCTGACAAAAATCCAGCCTGTCGTACTGCAGTTTCCTGGCCAGACAGCTGCAATGCTCTATCACGTCAGGTTTTAAATCCAGCCCCGTTACCTTTATGTCGCGATGCTGCAGCTGATGCAGATAGTAATACACGGCAAAGGTAAGATACGACTTGCCGCATCCGAAATCAACAATGCGGATGGTTCTGTCCGTGGGAAGCTTGTCCAGAATATCCTCAATCAACTCCAGATATCGGTTGATCTGGCGGAATTTGTCATATTTTGCCTTTGGAATCTTTCCCTCCGGGGTCTGCACGCCAAGTCCTACAAGAAAATCAGCGGGCTCTCCCTCCTGCAGAATATACTGCCGGGAACGATTATGGGCCATATCCCCTGCCGGTCCTGTTCCCTGACCGCTTTTCTCATGATTCCTCTGCCTGCGCTTGAGAGAAACGGACCCCTTCTTCCCTATGAGCACGGTAGCGTCTTCCTCTTTGCAGATGACCTGACCCTGCCGGAAAAGCTCCTCCATATAGGACAGCAGCGCTTCCTGCATTTGCTCTCCCGTGCGGTTGCTGTGAAATACCTGCGTTCCCTTATACAAGGTTTCCTGGAACATCAGGTTTCCCTTTAAAAGTACCGGGCGGACCTTTACCTTGGAGGCCCGCCCTGCATCTCTGGTATTGCTGAGCACTATCTGTATCAAATCCTGATTTAAAATCTGCCCGAAAAAATCCCTTAGCTTATCCATATACCTGCTTCCTCAGTGGTTCTCCGCCCTGCATGCTCTTCTGCCGTGTACTGCATCTGTGAAAATCAAACTTCACATCCTGCAATCCCGGTGTGGGATTGCACATTTCCAAACGCAAGTATATATGCGTCTTAGAAACTCCTCTCAAACTTTCCTCTGCGCCCTCCGTGACGGCGCATATATATCTCATTAAACAAAAGCACCTGTATTATATTCTCCTCCGGTGCTTTCTCTTCTTCTCTCTCCAGAATTTTCCTCATGGCTCCGGCCAGTGCCTGCAGACTGCATCTGTCAGGGTATTCGTCATAAATCATGCTGCCTTCATAATCGGTCTTATCCAGTATTTCCGCTATTCTTCTCCGATATCTCTTAACATCATTAGGGTAGAGCTGCTGAAGATATTCCATATCCTGCAGCAATTCTGCCTCCCGTACGGATCTGCCATAATCCGGGTAAGTCATATAAAAAGGAAGGGGCCCGTTCCAGCCCCCTTCTCTTTGCTCCGGCAGTGACTGCAACAGCTTTGAATGAAACTCCATATGCACTCCTCCTAAGGTTTTTCTACAGCATATGCGTGTTTTATCTAAATGTTACAGGAGCCGCAGGAATTTCAAATACTACACTGCCGACTTCCTCTCCGTTTCAGTCCGAATTACTGCCTGTATTAATTTTCTGATACTCCGCTACTCTGCGCTTTGTTGTCCGGTCCCATGGTTCAGCCGCTGCTCCGGTCTGTGTCCCGGAGCCTTTTTTGGCATATCTCATTTTAATACCTGAATCCTGGCAATCGCCCTCTGCAGGGCAGTCTCCGCTCTTGCAATATCCGTGTCCAGGGATCTTTCCTGCAGACGTTCCTGAGCCCGCTCTTTGGCGGCCACTGCCCGGGCCTCATCGATCTCGCCGGGCCATTCAATTACCTCGGCCAGAATCGTAACCCCTTCCGGCAAAATCTCCGCAAATCCCGCATGGAGAGCCGCCTGCTTCTCCTGCTCCGGTTCTCCGATATTCAGAACCCCGGGTTTAATAATCACAGTCATGGGAATATGGCCCGGCAAAACACCGATTTCACCCTCGGTAGTGTTAAATTCCACCATATCTACCCGGTTTTCATAGAAAACCCTGTCGGGAGTGATAATACGCAGCAGAAAGCTGTTTTTGTCTGCCATAATACACCTCCTGCCCGCTGTAAGCGGGCATCCCGTCCTCAACGGGTCATTCATCGGCCGTTCCCGGCCTTGTTTTTATTTTACACTCTGGCCAGAACGTCGTCAATGCTTCCCGCATTCAGGAAATAGCTCTCCGGCACACTGTCATGTCTGCCCTCCAGAATCTCCTTAAATCCGCGGATGGTTTCGTTAATGGGCACATACTTGCCCTCCATACCGGTAAACTGACCTGCCACGAAGAAAGGCTGAGACAAAAATCTCTGAACCTTCCGGGCTCTGGATACCACCAGCTTATCCTCCTCGGACAATTCGTCCATACCCAGAATGGCAATAATATCCTGCAGTTCCTTATAGCGCTGCAGAATCTCCTGCACACCACGCGCCGTCCGATAGTGCTCTTCTCCCACAATCCTGGGGTCCAGAATACGGGAACTGGATTCCAGCGGGTCCACCGCGGGATAAATTCCCAGCTCCACTATGGCACGGGACAACACCGTGGTAGCATCCAGATGGGCAAAAGTGGTGGCCGGCGCCGGGTCGGTCAAGTCGTCCGCAGGCACATAAACCGCCTGAACGGAAGTGATGGAACCGTTCTTGGTGGAAGTGATTCTCTCCTGCAGCGCGCCCATCTCCGTCTGCAGAGTAGGCTGGTATCCTACCGCAGAAGGCATACGGCCCAGCAGAGCGGACACCTCGCTGCCTGCCTGGGTAAATCTGAAAATATTGTCAATGAAAAGCAGTACGTCCTTACCGCCCTTGTCACGGAAGTACTCCGCCATGGTCAGACCGGTCAGACCCACTCTCATTCTTGCTCCGGGGGGCTCGTTCATCTGTCCGAAAACCATGGTGGTCTTGTCGATAACGCCGGATTCCGTCATTTCATGATACAGGTCGTTTCCTTCACGGGTACGCTCGCCCACGCCGGTAAACACGGAATATCCGCCATGCTCCGTAGCAATGTTGCGGATCAGCTCCTGAATCAGAACCGTCTTGCCTACACCTGCACCGCCGAACAGACCGATCTTACCGCCCTTCTGATATGGACAGAGCAGATCCACTACCTTAATACCTGTCTCCAGCAGCTCCTTCTCCGTTGCCTGCTCCTCAAACTTGGGCGCAGGTCTGTGGATTGACTCGAAAGACACTCCCTCCGGAGCCGGCTTATTATCAATGGGCTGACCCAGTACATTAAAGATCCGCCCCAAAGTCTTTTCACCTACCGGAACGGAAATGGGCGCACCGGTGGCAACCGCATCCATTCCTCTCACCAAACCGTCGGTACTTCCCATGGCAATACACCTTACGGTATCATCGCCCAAGTGCTGGGAAACCTCAACGGTCAGTTCTCCGCCGTCTCTGGTAGGAATGCGAATTGCTTCGTTGATTTCGGGCAGCTCACCCTCATCGAAACGGATATCCAAAACCGCACCGATGACCTGAGTGACCTTGCCTTTGTTTTCTCCTGCCATTTCTACCTCTTTCCCGCCCGTTTCCACGGGCCTGTTTCATATACAAAAAATTGCCGTAAATACTAACGCAACAGAAGCCCATGGGCAAAACGCCCTTATCCCAGCGCCTCCGCACCGGCTATAATCTCTGTCAGCTCCTGTGTAATAGAACCCTGGCGGGCCCTGTTATACTTCAGCGTCAGATCGCTGATCATTTCTTCCGCATTGCTGGTGGCATTATCCATAGCCTGCATACGGGCGCCGTTCTCACTGGCAGCCGATTCCCGCAAAGCTCCATAAATCAGACTTGTGACATACTTGGGAATCAGAAGGTCCAGTGCCTCCGAATCCTCCGGCTCAAAGTTCATTACTGCGGCAGATTCTTTTGTCTCCGGAACTTCCTCTTCTTCTCCCCCGGTCTCCACCGGAAGAAGCTTCAGCAGAGTAGGGATATGGCTCACCGTATTTTTAAATCTGGTATATGCCAGATAGATTTCGCCGATCTCGCCTGCCGCAAAGGATTTCAGCAGCTTTTCCGACAAGGCCGCCGCATCTGCATAAAGGGGACTCTCCACAATTTCATTGTCGCATTCCTTTATCTCGTAACCATATCTTGCAAAGGTTTCCCGTCCTTTGTTGCCCAGACAGTAAAGCACCAGATCCTCCTTTTTCCACTGAGGATGCCTGGTAATCAGCTTGGTCACATTGGAATTATAGCCTCCTGCCAACCCTCTGTTAGAGGTGATTACAATCACGGCTTTTTTCTGGGAATCACCGGAAATCAGATATTTATGTTCAATATGCCCCACCCGCTTCAGGATACTGTTTACCGTATCGTACATACAGGAAAAGTAGTCCTTGGAGCGCTCGGCGCTGGCCCTGGCACGCTGCAGTTTTACGGTGGATACCAGCTTCATTGCCTTGGTAATCTGCTGAGTTCCCTGAATACTGCCCTTACGGCGCTTTATATCACGCATTGATGCCATATTCTGTCCTCCAACCGCCCGGCCTGCCGGCCGGACGATATCTATTTTTTACTTAAACTGCTTAATGAATTCCTCAAGAGCCTTCTTCAGAGTTTCTTCCGTCTCCTCGGAAATCACCTTCTGGGAAGCAATATTGCCGGGCACTTCAGGATACTTGGTATCCAGGAATTCAAAGAATTCTTTTTCAAATCTGGTTACGTCTTCCACCGCAATATCCAGCAGATACTTCCTGGTCACCGCATAGATGATGATTACCTGATATTGTACCGGCATAGGCGCATACTGGGGCTGCTTCAGCACTTCCCTGATGCGCTCGCCCTGTGCCAGTTTCTCCTTGGTATCGTCGTCAAGTTCGGAACCAAACTGCGCAAAGCTTGCCAGTTCTCTGAACTGGGCCAGCTCCGTACGGATAGGCGCGGCAATCTTTTTCATAGCCTTAATCTGGGCAGCTCCGCCCACTCGGGATACGGAGAGACCTGCGTTGATGGCAGGACGGAAACCGGAATTGAACATCTCCGTCTCCAGATAAATCTGGCCGTCTGTAATGGAAATAACATTGGTAGGAATATACGCGGACACGTCTCCTGCCTGGGTCTCAATAATGGGAAGCGCCGTCAGGGACCCTCCGCCGTACTCCTCGTTCATCCTGGCCGCACGCTCCAGCAGTCTGGAATGCAGGTAGAATACGTCTCCGGGATATGCTTCACGTCCGGGGGGACGTCTCAGAAGCAAAGAGAGTGTACGATAAGCCGTGGCATGTTTGCTCAGGTCATCGTAAACCACCAGTACATCCTCTCCGTTCTCCATCCATTCCTCACCGATTGCACAGCCGGAATAAGGAGCGATGTACTGCAGCGGAGCAAGATCGCTGGCAGTGGATACCACAACTGTGGTATAGGCCATAGCGCCGTACTCTTCAAGTGTCTTCACGATGTTTGCAATCGTGGAAGCCTTCTGGCCGATGGCAACGTAAATACATTTTACGTTCTGGCCCTTCTGATTAATAATTGTGTCAATGGCAATAGCCGTCTTACCTGTCTGACGGTCGCCGATAATCAGCTCACGCTGTCCTCTTCCGATGGGAATCATGGCATCGATAGCCTTGATACCTGTCTGCAGAGGAGTATCCACACCCTTTCTGGTAATAACGCCGCTTGCCACACGTTCGATCTTGCGGTATTTCGTGGTCTGAACCGGTCCCTTGCCGTCAATAGGCTGCCCCAGGGAATTCACTACGCGACCCAGCAGGGCATCACCCACGGGAACCTCTACCACCCTGCCGGTGGTTTTCACCGTATCGCCCTCATTGATATTCCTGGCGCTGCCCAGCAATACCACGCCCACGTTATCTTCTTCCAGATTCAGAACCATGCCGTACACTTCTCCGGGAAACTCCAGCAGCTCCCCCTGCATTGCATTTTCCAGTCCATGTACACGGGCAATGC
>CAMWWF010000137.1 GCA_947177885.1 uncultured Lachnospiraceae bacterium | reverse complement strand
GAAATATAAACAGACCATCATCATGATCACCCACAACCTGGAGCTGGCAAAGCAGGCGGACAGAGTGCTTGTTATTGAGGACGGCCGCGTGCGGAACGGGAGCAGGGAGGTGCAGTTTTGAGAGAAAAGTATTTTCAAATGCACGTGGAAGGCTTCATTAAGACGGACAGGGGGGTGTCATGATGAATGTACTGAAAAAATGCTGCTACCGTTCCATAAAAGAGAACCGGAAGCGCGTGGCAGTAACAATTATCGGCATTATATTGGCCACGGCGCTGATCACTGCGGTGGCGTGTATGGCGTCGAGCTTTCGGGAGAGTATGATCGTACTGGAAAAGAAGGATAACGGAGATTTTCATTACCTTTTTACCGGTGTGGCACAGGAGAATCTGAAATATTTTCAGAATAATCAGAATGTTGAGAAAATCGGACTGGCGGAGGAAATCGGCTATGCGGTTCTGGAGGGATGCACCAATCCGGATAAGCCTTACATCTATATCCGGGCGGTGGATGCCTCCGGGATCCGGGCCATGGCTCTGGAGCTGTCGGAAGGACGGATGCCCTGGAATGAAGATGAGATCGTTATCAGCAGACATATCCACAGCAACGGAGATGTGGATCTGGGAGTGGGAGACACGCTGACGGTTCAGGTGGGAGAGCGGATTTCGGAGGGGTATTTTCTGAATCAAAGCAATCCTTATATGGAAGAGGAGGAGAATTTTGTTCCCGCTTATGAGAAGACATATACGATCGTCGGAATAATAGAGCGTCCCAATTTCCAGGTGGAGGCACGGTCTGCTCCGGGATATTCTGTATTCACTTATATGGAAAACACAGAAAACGCGGAAAGTCTGGAGGTTTATGTCAGCTACACAAAGGACGCCCTGAAGCATGGGGACCGGGTGACTGCGGGGCTGTTGGGAATATCACTGGAAGAGTATGAGAGTAATGAGGGACTGGTACAGAGAGGAAGGGGTGAAATCTCCCGGATCGCATATGCAGCGGCGGAGAACCATAATGTAGTGCGATGGGAATTGATGCGTTTTTCCTCAACCACCATGAATATGTTATACGGCATGGCTGTGATAGCGATACTGATCATTATCATCACCAGTGTATTTTGTATCCGCAACAGCTTTTTGATCGCACTGAATGAGAAGATGAAGCTGTACGGAAGGCTTGCTTCCGTGGGAACCACTTCCGGCCAGCAGAGGAAGATCATATACTATGAGGCGGGATTCCAGGCGGCAGTGGGAGTTCCTCTGGGTATACTGAGCGGGATTCTGGCGACAGTTGTGGTGGTAAAGGTTACAGGCGGTATGATGGAGTCGCAGCTGGGGGTAAAACTGATCTTCAGCCTGTCGGTTCCCGCTATCGTATTGGCGGCGCTGCTTGCCCTGCTCACGGTATATCTGTCGGCTTCAGGCTCCGCCCGGCGTGCGGCCAGGCTGACACCCATCAGCGCAATCCGGGCTGACAGTACGGTGAAGATCAGCAGAAGGGAGCTGCGCTGCCCGAAGATCATTGAGAAGTTATTCGGCATTGGGGGTAAGCTGGCATACCGGAATCTCCAGCGCGCGAAGGTAAAATACCGCACTACCGTGATATCCATTGTGGTAAGTGTGGCGGTGTTCATAGGAGTGTACAGCTTTATCGGGCTGGTAGCCTTTGCCACAACCTTTTATTATGATGCGTCCCAATATCAGCTTTTGGCTTATATTTATGATGAGGACAGCTACGAGCAGGCGAAAGCCATTGCGGCGTTGGACGGAGTGGAGAGGGCGGAGATCAGACGCTGGCATTATTATACTGCGGGATACGGGCAGATGGATATTCCTTTTACACAGGAGTACCTGAACTTGTTTGGAAGAAATGAGGCAGCGGGGGAGGTCATTATTGTCGTAGCTCTGGGAGAGGAAGGATATGAGCGTTACTGCAGAGACCTGGGGGTGGATCCTGAGACGGCCACAGACAAGGCTATTGTGATCGCCCGTTATGAATATGAGACACGTGACAATAAGAAATGGCATCACTATGAGGGGAATATTGCGGAATATCACAGCGGTGACATGATTGACTTTATGGATGACGATACAGGAGAGGTATATGAAATCCCGGTTCTCCTTCAGACAGATATACTGCCCATAAGTATGAGCGGCAGCATTCATAATAATGTGCAGCTGATCGTCAGCGAAAGCTGGTGGGAAGCTCATGATCCCGGCAGGCATGCGCAGGATATAGGCGTCTATATCTGCTGTGAGGATGCGGATGCTATAGAGGAGACGATCAGGCGTGATTTCAATCTGAGAGATTTTAACATTTATAATTATGACAGAGAGTACCGCTCCAGCAGGGGCATGTATCTGGCAGTGGCGATCTTCCTCTATGGATTTATCATCGTGGTATCGCTGATCGGAGTGACTAATATTTTCAATACAGTCACCACTAATATGGAGCTCCGCGCGCCTGAGATTGCCATGTGTAAGTCCGTGGGAATGACCAGAAAAGAATTCAGGCGGATGATCTGGCTGGAGGGTATGTTCTACGGAGGAAAAGGACTTTTGTTCGGCATCCTGCTGGGAATCCTGATCTCTCTGGGCTTTCATAAGACCATGGGAGCCGGGCTGGAGACAGGGTATAAACTTCCCGCAGGGGGGATCCTCATCTCTGCCGCGGCGGTGTTCCTGCTGCTGTTCTGCATCATGAATTACTCAATGAGCAGATTTCACAGCAAAAATATTGTGGAAACCATACGGAATGAAAATATATAAAATTTTTTTACAAAATTATCAGATAATAGTTTTCTTTTTTCAATAAGTTTGCTATAATAACTTAAAAGAGCCATGTGGCTCTTACTGGTGAAAGCAACGAGGTGGAGAAAGATGGATACTAAAATATTACTGGAAAACGGCACAAACGAACTTGAAATTCTGGAATTTACTTTGGCGGGCAATTCTTACGGCATCAATGTAGCAAAGATCAAGGAGATCATTATATATCAGCCTGTGACGCCTGTGCCCAATGCTCATCCCAGTATTGAAGGTATTTTTATGCCGCGTGAGACAATGATCACAGCGATCGATCTGAAGAATTGTCTTGGGCGTGGCGAGTCGAAACCCAGCGGATTGTTCATAATTACAAATTTTAACAAGCTTAATATTGCGTTCCATGTTGAGAATGTATTGGGAATTCACAGAGTATCTTGGAGAGATATCATTAAACCGGATGTTACAATCTCCACAACGGAAGAGAGCGTGTCCACCGGTATTATCAAGAAGGATGGCAAGCTGATCATCATTCTCGATTTTGAGAAGATCGTGACGGATATCAATCCTGAGACGGGACTTAAGCTGTCTGATATTCTGGAGTTAGGCGAGAGAAAGAGAAGCAATGTCCCGATCCTGATCGCAGAGGATTCTCCTTTGCTGAATAAGCTGATCGTTGACTCACTGAAGAAAGCCGGTTATACCAATCTGATACATACCGAAAATGGCCAGAAGGCATATGATGTGATCACCCAGTGCAAAGCAGACGGAACATTGAAGGAGCATGTAGGTGTTATTGTTACCGATATTGAGATGCCTGAGATGGATGGACATCGACTGACAAAGCTTGTTAAATCTGATGAAACAACAGCTCATATTCCGATCATCATCTTCTCTTCTCTGGTTAATGATGAGATGAAGAGAAAGGGTGATGCGCTGGGAGCGGACGCACAGTTGTCCAAACCTGAAATCGGTAATCTGGTGAGAATAGTAGATCAGTTGGTTGAAGATAATCATCTGGGTTAATAAAGTGTAAGTAAAAGGCTGGGAGCATCCCAGCCTTTTTACCGGTGTGGAAAAAGCAGGTATCAGACTGGAAAACCGCCGGGGTATTGCCGCCTTGAAACGGGCGGCAGTATTTCGTGAATGACGACTTGTAATGAAAAAATGATTCGGGGGAATATGGGATAGTGATGGGATCAGATAATATCAGGAAGAGGATAGAAGACGCAGAGATGGTTCTGGTGGGCTTGGGGGAGGAATTTCAATGTCCGGCAGATATCCGGAAACTTCCGGAATACGAAAAGGGGAAAGAGACATTGCATACGGCAGGAATGCTCTGGCTGTTGCCTGCATGGGATGATTATTGTGAGCGCAGGTCGAATGCGGATACCGGTGTGGTATTGGAAAAGTTCGCGGATATACTTGCGGAAAAGAATTATTTTGTGATCTCGGTGGCGATGAACGCTTCCATTGCCAATACTCCCTGGAAGACAGGGGGGCTGGTGATGCCCTGCGGCGGTCCTGCAAAGCTGCAATGTGCGGCAGACTGCGGCAAAGCGCCGGTTTTGCTGTCCGACGAGGACAGATGTCTGTTGGAAGAAGTGATGGGTGATCTGTATGCGGAGAAGTTCAGTCCGGATAAATTGGGCAGGTTCGGAAATTGCGAAGAATGCGGGAACCCGATGGTATTAAATAACATTTATGCGGAGAATTATGACGAAAAGGGGTACTTGGAGCAGTGGAGTGTCTATATGAAGTGGCTTCAGGGGACATTGAACCGCAAAGTGGTGATCCTGGAGCTTGGCGTCGGAATGAAATTTCCCACGGTTATAAGATTTCCTTTTGAGAAGGCGACTTTTTTTAATCAGAAGGCGGAATTTTATCGAATCAATGAAAAATTGTATCATTTGACGGAAGAATTAAGGGGGAAAGGTCAGGGAATATCACAGAATGCGATTGATTGCTTGAGAAACCTGTGATAAACTATAAGCAACTGTATTTTTATACAGCGGGGGAGGACTGGTACTCCATGCGGCCTACAAGTCCAATTACTGACCGGATAGAGCACCAGATCATTTAGAAAGAAGAGGATACACTTATGCCTTCACAAGAGGATTACTTAGATCAGTTATTGGAAAATCTGATGAATGGGGGAATAGAACGGCCGAAGGAGGACGATGCGGAGTCTGCAGCTTCACGGGACACAGGGAACATAAGCGCTGCGCAGACAGGCGGTGGAGGGGTGATGGGAACGGATATGGGACTGTCCGGAATGCAGGATCTGTTCGGTACGTCTGACATGCCGGGGGGATCTGAATTGTCCGAAATGTCAAACGACCTGGAAGCGTATGAGGATAATGATGTTTTGGGGACGCCTGTGGATGATTCCGGGCTGGCGGAGCTTCTAAAAAGTTTTGAGGATGCAGGGGATACGGGGATATCTGCCGGGGCATCCGTGGCGGATTTCTCTGATGTCGCGTCTCCAGGGAACAGATCGGATTCTCTGCAGTCGGTAGATATCTCCAACATGACTGAGGACGATATTGAGAAGCTTCTGGAGGGGAACAGGAAAATGCCAGAGGAGAGTGTTGCCGGTTCGGAGGATGTGTTCCAGGGGGATGTGGTAGACTTGCTCGAGGGAACACAGGACAGCGAATTGCAGGAGATTCAGGATTTATTGGAGAAATCGGATAATAACGAAGCTGTCGGAGAAGAGATTGAAGATATTTTGCGGGGAGCAGTGCAGGATGAAGCTGCAGGAGGATCCCGCACTGAAATGAATACAGATCATATGGATGGAGCAGAGGAGCAATTGTCTCCCAAACAACAGAAAGCTATGGAGAAGAAACGTATTAAAGAAGAAAAGGCGGCTGCCAGAAAAGCGAAAAAAGAAGCCAGGAAAGCAGAAAAAGCCGCAAGAAAAGCGGCCGGAAAGGGTAAGGATGGCGTTCAGGGGGTGGATGGTGTGCCAGGTGGAGCGGAATCTGCCGGGACGACGTCAGATGCAGGTGAGCCTGTAGATACCGCATTTCTGGATTCGATTCTTTCAGAGGCGGGCAAGATCGACGGGGCAGAGAATATTTCCGGTGCTACCGGTAATTATGACGCAAAGGTTGAGAACATTATTCCGGCTGAGAACGAAGATGCTTCTGCGGCCCAGAATACCGCATCGGGCGGTTCTTCTGTTAACAATGATCTGGGAATAGATCTTAACGATCTGTTCGGGGACAGTTCAGATGCTGAAAGCGCTATGATGGCCGGCGGAGGAACTTCCGACCTGCCTGATTTCATGGTGTTAGACGGCGATGACGTGACTGGGATCAGGGAATTGACAGGGGAAGATGAGGAAGAGACAAAGCCGAGGAAAAAGGGATTTTTCTCTCGTTTTCTGGAGTTCCTGACCGAGGAGGATGAGGAAGAGGAAGAAAACGAGAACATAAAGCTTTCCGAAGAAAATAAGGGGATCATAGAGGATCTGGATAAGGAAAAGAATAAGAAGGATAAGAAAGGGAAAAAGGGCAAAAAGAAAGTCAAGAAGGCAGACGCGTCTGCCAGAGACGAGGACGAGGAAGGCGGCGAGGAGAAGCAGGAGAAGAAAAAGAAGGCTAAGAAGCCTAAAAAGGAGAAGCCGCCCAAGGAAGAAGAGCCTGTTGAGCCCGGCAGGAAGCTCAGTCCCAGGAAGGTTCTGCCTATAGCATTGATCTGTTTGTCGCTGGGAGCAGCGATCATTGTTATCGTGTTTGCGGCTGTAGACTTTACGGACAAGAAGAATGCCAGGGACGCATATTATGCAGGTGATTACCGAACCTGTTATCAGAATCTGTTTGGCAAGGACCTGAATGAAAACGAGCAGGTAATGTACGGAAAGTCAGCCAGTATTCTTACTATCCGCCTGTGGATCAGTGAGTATGAGATGCTGACGGCAGAAGGGGCGGGCCTGGAGGCTCTTGACAGTTTGATACAGTCTGTCAATGATTATCCGTCGCTTTATGAATATGCGATACAGTGGAATGCCGGAGGCGAGGTGGCGCAGGAGTATGCAACGATCCTGAACCTGCTCTACGAGAATTACGGTTTGACGGAGGATCAGGCGAGAGCAATTGCGGCGGAACCTGACGACATTGAATATACAAGGCAGGTCAATATGATCGTTCAGGGCGGGAGCTACGGTTCATGGAATGAACCGGAACCTGAGACAGAGGCGCCTCTTCAGGATGAGCTTCCTGAGGAGACGGAGCTTCCGGAAGGCAATTTTATTGATACCAACACTTCGGTACAGTGAGGAATTGTTAATAGTAACTTGTGGGTATTCGGTACACGTTCCGTTTGCAAGTTTTTGAGCGGTTCCCGAGCAGAGAGGTCAGCAATATGATAGCGATCATTGACTACGACGCAGGTAATATCAAAAGTGTGGAAAAGGCGCTCCAATATCTGGGTCAG